>VXWP01000116.1 GCA_009835325.1 Gemmatimonadota bacterium
CCATGGAGCCGGCCGGCAGTGTCCCGTCCGCCCGCGAAGCCCCGCCCGCCCACAATGCGCGCCCCACCGGTGAAGAAGTCGGCGATAGCCCGGCAGTGTCGGCCATGCGGTGCGCCGGGTGCGGCGCCAAGGTCGGTTCGACCGTGCTCACCGGTGTGCTCGACGAACTGGAGGTATTCGACCGGGAAGACGTGCGGATCGGCCTGCACGACGCCGATGACGCGGCACTATTGGAGATACCTCCCGGCCGGTCGCTGGTGCAGACGGTGGACGGTTTCCGGGCCTTTACCGGAGACCTGCACCTCTTCGGCCGCATCGCCCTGGTCCATGCCGCGTCCGATCTGTACGCCATGGGAGCCGAACCCCACTCCGCACTGGTTGCGGTCACGCTGCCTTACGCGGAAAAACCCCTCGTGGCGAACGACTTGAGACAGCTCATGGGCGGCATCGCGGAAGAAGCCCGGCGCCTCGGGGTCACCCTCCTCGGCGGGCATACGAGCGAAGGAACGGAGACGGCGGTCAGCGTAACCATGAACGGCCTGACCGGCAGCGATGCCGTATTCAGGAAGGGCGGGCTGCAGCCCGGGGACGGGCTCGTGCTGTCCAAGCCCGTCGGCACGGGCGTCATCCTGGCGGCCGACATGCACCTCAAGGCCAGGGGAAGCTGGGTCGACGAAGTCTTCGAGGGCATGCTGCGGTCCAACGGGGAGGCGGCACGGGTCCTCGCCAATGCCGGCATTCCTTCCGTCACCGATGTGACCGGCTTCGGCCTGGCGGGACACCTGGCCGAAATGCTCGAGGCCAGCGGCACGGGCGCGGAGATCAAGATCGCCGGTATACCGCTCTATGCCGGCGCGGCGGATTGTGTGGCCGCCGGGGTGGAAAGTACCCTGGCGCCGTCTAACAGGGAACATTTGCAGAAGAGATGGCAGGTGGAGTCGGGACCTGGCACGGCGGACACGGCGGAACCTGGTGTATTGGACGTGAAGGGACCTGCGGACGCTGTGTCCAGGCGGGACGCCCTCCTCTTCGACCCACAGACCTCGGGCGGACTGCTGGCCGGCGTGCCTCCCTCCCGTATCGACGAGGTAGTTATGAGACTACGGGACGCCGGTTACGTGCAGGCAGCCTGTATCGGACGGGTGACCGACCGGAAACGGCACCTGAAGATCCGCTGAGCCCGAAGCGGCCCCGTCACGGCAACGTACACACGATCTTGCCTATATGCCGTTGTGATTCGAGGTAGTCGTAGGCCGCGGGCACTTCATCGAAGGAAAACACGCGGTCGATGCAGGGCCTGAGTCCCGACGCTTCGCAAGCCCTGGCCAGATCGCGCAGGTCTTCGGTAGAGGAGGTGTAGATCCCTCGTACCTGGATTTGCCTTCCAATGATATCGAAGGGGTTGAGGCGGGTTTCGAATCCGTCCAGGATGCCGACGAGGGATATCCGGGCGTGCAGCGCGCAGGCTTTCAGGGATTTCGCGAAAGTCTGGCCGCCCGCCACGTCCACGACCAGGTCGACCCCGGCGCCGGCGGTAAAGGAACGTACCTGTTCCGGCCAGTCTTCGTCCTGGTAATCGAACGTCTCCAGGACGCCGAATTCATCCTTCATTCGTCGGGCTTTCTCTTCGGAAGATGTGGTCAATAACGCTTGCGCCCCAGTAAGTTCCGAGAGTTGTGCGGCGAACACGGAGACCCCGCCCGTGCCGTGCAGCAGGACCCACTCTCCGGCCTGCAATCGACCCTGAGATACGACCGAAGCCCAGGCGGTCAGTCCGGCGATGGGCAACGTCGCGCCTTCGTGGTAGGAGAAGTGGGACGGCATGGAAACCAGGGCGTCCGCGGGATACACCACTTGCTCGCACAGTACGCCGTCCACGCCGCCCGCGCCCACCAGGGTCTTCATCCCTTCGGGCGTAAGTCTACCGGCGGGCCAGCGAAGGAACGGCGCGTTCACGACCCAGTCGCCAGATCGTATCGCTGAGACGCCAGACCCCGTTTTCAACACGTCGCCCGCCATATCGGACCCGGCGACGAACCTGCCCTCGAAGGGTTTTCCGTACCGGCCCCGGGCGACCATGAGGTCCCGGTAATTGAGCGATACGGACCGGACCCTGACCAGTACCTCTCCGGGACCGGGTTCCCCCGGTTCCGCCAGATCGGCCAGGCGAAGCTGGTTGTGGTCAATCACGTATGCGCGCATGGGGGCGATCCTTCATCTATTCCTTCACTTTACCCTACAATCGCAGTTGTTGACCTATCACGGTTGTTGACCTATCGCGATAAGTGACGGTCTTCTTAACCCATCGTACCATAATCAATTTTCCACGCGACCGCGAAATTGGCAATTGATAAATACCGCGTGAATTCGTATGCTTATGGCGAAGTTCACGCCCCTGATCGGCGTGCAAAACCAACCGGCCGATGGGGGACAGGCAGAGAGGACCGAACGGCATTGAACGACATCCGCATCTACTTTATCGGTGATTCCTACGTGAACGGTACCGGCGACCCGGCCTATCTCGGCTGGCCGGGACGGGCGTGTGCCGAGTCGCGGTCCGAAGAGAACGCCATCACCTGCTACAACCTGGGCATCCGCGGCGATACGAGCGCCGATGTGCTCCGTCGCTGGGAACGGGAAGTGGAGGCCCGGCGTCTGATACCTCACGACGGCCGGGTGGTATTCGGATTCGGTGCGAACGACTGCTGGATCATAGACGGGAAGACGCGCGTGGACCGCGCCGATACCATTCGCAACACCGAGGAGATTCTGAAAAGCGCACGGTCCCTGTTTCCCACGTTGATGATCGGGCCGCCACCCGGGATCGACGCAGACGAACACGGCCGAAGGGTGGAGATTTCCTCGCTCGTCGGCGAAATCGCCGGCAGGGTCGATGTGCCCTATCTCGAAGTGATCCACGAACTGCATGCCGGCGGTGTCTGGCAGAGCGAAGCGGCCCTCGGCGACCGCGTTCATCCGGCCAATGGCGGTTACTCCGCGCTGGCGGAACTGGTGCTCGCCTGGCCGGCGTGGTGGTTCAGTGCAACTTCCAGTGCACCTTAAAATGCATCTTAAGGAGGCAAGTTGTGTCGTTGACCCAGGCACAGATCGACCAGTTCAATGAACAGGGATTTCTCCCATACGAGGACCTGCTGACGCCGCTGGAGGTCAAAGCGCTGCACCAACGGCTTGAAGATATCGGCAACGAACGGGTCGATTTCCCGGACGAAAACGTTCAGATCGAACCACGCGTGGAACGAGGCGAGGCGCAGGCCGATCCGGTCCGTTTCAATAACGTGCGCAAGATCTGGAACCTGACGAAACACGATCCGGTATTCATGGAACTTGCCCGGCATCCGAAGATCCTCGGCGTGGTACGAAGCCTGATCGGGCCGGATCTCAAGATCTACGTGGACCAGACGCTCTGCAAGCCACCCCGGGTGGGTTCGGCGAAACCTCCTCACCAGGATTCGGCCTACTGGACGAGCATCGATCCGCCCAATCTCGTGATCTGCTGGATCGCACTGAACGACGCCACCGAGAACAACGGGTGCATGCGGTTCATTTCCGGTTCCCACAAGGCCGGCGTGATCGAGCACAAGCACCTCGAGGATTTTCGGGTCGAGGACGCCCGTGTCGGCTATGAACGGGAGGTCGCCGTACCCTTGAAGGCTGGCAGTTGCTCTTTCCACCACAGCCTCGCGCTTCACCGCACCGACGCCAATACCAGCGATGACCGGCGCATCGGCCTGACCGTCGCCTACATGGACGCCCGTTCGAAGTACATCGGAAACGGCGCCATGCCGGAGTATGACCTGGTGTCCGGTCGGGCTTATGATGGATGCGTATAGACT
>VXWP01000117.1 GCA_009835325.1 Gemmatimonadota bacterium
GATCTACACACTGGGCAAGCCGCCCGGTTCGGTTACGGATCCGGAGTTGTACAAGGAAGAGGCCCGGTCCCTGGGGGATCTCGTTCGGGAACACTGTCGCGGCAGCGTCCTGGATATCCCCTGCGGAACGGGCTACTGGCTACAGTTTTACGCTGCGAACTGTTCGGCGATCACGCTCGTGGATCAGTCGGAGAACATGCTCGAGGAGGGAAGAGAGAAGGCGCGCGCGCAAGGCGTCGAACCGAACACCAGGTTCGTGAAGGCCGACGCCCTCGATGTGTCGCTGGAAGACCGGTCCTTCGATTCCGTGCTCGTGGGGTTCTTCCTCAGCCACGTCACCGACAGCCAGATAGACCGGTTCTTCCATAGCTTGCGAAACGCACTGAAGCCGGGCGGACGCGTTGTCATCCTGGACTCTAGCTGGACGCGGTACCGCGGGTCCCGGTCCAAGGAAGGCACTACGGTACGCACGCTCAATGACGGGCGGCAATTCGAGATCTACAAGCGGTACTTCGAAGGGGCGGATTTCGTCCGGTTGTCGGAATCCTGCGAAATGGACTTCACTGTGCAATACGAGGGCAAGCTCTACCTCGGCGTCACGGGAACGGTGCGTGAATGAGCGATCAAATGCGCGCCCGACGACCAGCGCCGGATTTGCAGGGTCGCGGGCCAGCGCCGGATTTGCACGGTCGCGGTCCAGCGCCGGATCCGGACAATCTGCAACCGGAGAACCTGCATCGGGCGACCATCGAGTATTACAACCTGCGCCAGGTCCACGGCGACATGCCGCACAAGATCCCCCGGGGGCCCGCGCCTGATCTGCCCGCCGAACAGGCCAGGATGGTCCGGGAATCGCAGGAGGCCATGCGGGGCCGACGGGTGCTCGAGGTAGCGAGCGGCACGGGATCGGCGACCCGGGAAATCGCAGAAACCGCAGTGTCTGTCACGGGGGTAGAGATCGCTCCAAACATGCTGGACCTGGCCGCAGAAAACGACAACCCGCCCAACGTCAGTTATCTGGCCGGCGACGCCTTCGAACTTGGATCCATCGCGCCAGGCAAGCGTTTTGACGGCGGTTTCGCGGCGGGGTTTCTGCACACCTGCCCTGCTTCGAGGCATGGGGAGTTTCTGCATGGCTTCCACGCACGGCTCGAGGAGGGTTCTGTCGTGTTCATGCGGTCGTCCAGGCCGACAAGTCCCGATGCTGTAAGCCGGCTGTTCAGGATTGAGGGCCACGAGGACCAGTTCATGACGCGACAATTGTCCGATGGTTCGGAATTCGTCATGGTCGAGAATGATCCAACGGAAGACGAACTAAGGCGCATATTCGAGCCCCTGTCGAAAAACCTCATGGTGCATATCGGCAACTACTGGTGGTGGATCCGGTACGAGTTGTCCTGAGGCCGCGTCATGTACGACATCGTGCAACATGGCCACGCAAGGGAACTTCTGGCGCTGTCCGGTTCCCACCTGGAAAAACGCGAGAGCGAGAACAACCTGCCCCTGGGCCTGGCGTACACGCTGGCCGAAGATCCGTACTACTACGGCGACGAACCGCCGCTGCTCCTGAGCATTCTGGATAACGGCGATCCGGTGGGCGTAGCGGTCAGGTCGCCACCCTACAGACTCGTCCTGAGCATATACGACACGGAAATCGATTGTGCCATGGACCGGCTTGTTCGGCACCTGAAAAACGGGAATGTACGGGTGCCGGGCGTAGTGGGACCGGAGGCTGAAGCCCGGAGCTTTTCCAGTCAGTGGATAAGGGCTTTCCCGGGGTGTTCAGCGATACCGCGAAAACGGCTGCGGGTATTCGAGGCTCGAAGCGTGATCGACGTGCCGCTCGCCCCGGGCGGGCTGAGGCCGGCTGAAATGGCGGATCAACGACTGATGGCGAAGTGGGTCGCGGCATTCACGCGGGAAGCGGTCGGTGAGGAAAGCGGACCGGGGAAGGCGGAACGCAACGCTGAAAAGTACATCAAGGAGGGAAACCTGTACATCTGGGAGGACGATGGTCCGGTGTCGATCGCCAGGCAGTCGCGGCCCATGAGAAACGGTACGAATGTCACAATGGTTTACACTCCTGCCGCGTTACGTAACCGGGGATACGCGACTTCGTGCGTTTACGCGTTGACGAAGAAACTGCTTGCGGGTTCGTACGAGTTCTGTAGTCTGTTTACCGACCAGTCGAACCCAGCCTCCAACCACATCTATCAGAAAATCGGCTACGTGCCTCTGGGCGATACGCTGGAATTCGATTTCGAATACGGGGCAGGACCTTCCGAATAGGGTCTGGCTGTCCGTCGGCAACGGCAGAATAGGAGCGCTCATTACATGGCGAAGATCACCGAATTCATGGGATACACCAGTGAAGACCAGGCCAAAATCCCCGACATTCCCAAACCGGAGACGCCACCGGATCCCATGATCGTCAACGCCCAGGACGGCGTGCCGGTCGTCTATCCGGGATGCAACGGTCTGGGGGTCAGAGTGGTGCATCCTGTCAATCCCAACGCCCCCGCTGAGAACATGGGCCTGGTGCTGTTCTACGTGCCGCCCCATGTCATTCTCGAACCTGGTTCACATCCCACCGAAGAGACCTATGTCATCCTGGAGGGATCGGGGGAAATGACCTTCGCGAATTACAAACGTGACGTGAAAAAGGGCGACTTCGTCTATCTGCCGCCCTGGTGTCTGCACGGCATAGAAAACACCGGAACCGAAGCCCTTGTCGTACTCATATGTACCTCTCCTCCCAATCCGTAGGCTCACGGAGCCAAGGAGCGCAGGTTATGGGCTACAAATTGACTGAGCAGCAACTGGCGTTCTTCGATACGTTCGGGTACCTGGGGTTTCCGGGTCTGCTGGTCGATCGCATCGACGAAATCATCAACGATTTCGAGGAGGTCTGGGCAGGCCGTGGAGGCGGGCACGACGGACGGCCGCATGACGGTAAGCAACGGTCCTGCATCGTACCGTTCATCGACCAGCATGACCGGTTATCCTCGCTGCTGGACGACGAACGGATCCGGGGGATAGCGACCAGTCTTCTGGGCGACGATTTCAATTACATGGGCAGCGACGGTAACTACTATGCCGGCGATACGAGGTGGCACTCCGATGGATGGCATCCCGAAATCCTGCATATCAAGATCGCCTTCTACCTGGATACGCTAACGCGGGACACCGGCTGCCTGCGGGTCATTCCCGGCAGCCACAAGCGGGATGATGTCTATGCGGACGCCTTGCAGAAAAACGTAGGCGAGAGTTCGTCATTGTGGGATACGGCGCCCGCGGACGTACCGGCCCAGGCGCTGGAGACCCGTCCGGGCGACATCGTATGCTTCAACCACAATACCAAGCACGCCTCGTTCGGCGGCGGTGGGCGCCGGCGGATGTTCACCATGAACCTGTGCCAGCGCTATCCCGAGCATCTCATCCCGGAATTGCGCGACTACATCAGCGGCGCATCCCGCTTCTGGCTGGACGAAGCGTACGGTCCGGCGATGCTGCGAACCGCTTCCCCCGATCGTTTGCGTCACCTCGAGCAGGTCATGGCAAACGACGATCACCTGCCGGAACTGAGCCGCCAGGCCAGGGAAACCATGAGCGAGCCGTCGCGGGGCTGAGTGCGGGTTGTCGCTCGCAATCCCCTAGGTCATCTTCCACTTCGTATCGGGCACATCCCCATGCTGCACGCGCCGCGCCAGTATGGGCGTCTTGCGCAATTCCCGGACGAGCTCGATCACGCCGTTGATGGCGGCCTCCAGAAACTTCTCTCCCTTCTCTTTCGTCGCTTTTGTGGCGTCTCCCATGACCCCGCTGGGAGAAATCGAACTCCAGTAGGGTACCAGGCGGGCGTCGGAAGCATCGGGATGTCCGCCGGACAGGAGGTCCGTCTTGAAACTGTCGGGAAGCGGGCTCCGGTTGTCCACGGCCTTGTCCATCTCGACCAGGTCGGGCTTCAGGACGAGGTAGAGCGACGTCTCGTATTCCCCGCCGTGAGACGTCCCGCCGTAGTCCGAATCGCGGAGCGCATTACCCGTCTTCCGGGCCTGCCTCAGTCCCCAGTGGTTCGCACTGGCGCAAAGAACACGTCCCTCATAGTCGAGCACGGTGAGACGGGCGGCCAGATCCAGGGGCGAGGTGTTGCTCCCGTGGCCATTGATGATCAGGATGCGCTTGAAACCGTGATAGGCCAGACTGCAGCACACATCCCGGACGTAGTTGATGAAGGTGTCCCACCGGATGGTGATCGTCCCGTGGAAATCCATGTGATGAGGACTGTAGCCGTGGGTCACCGGCGGGGCGAGGACGACCTCTTCCGGGATGCGGGCCGCGGCGCGCCGGCAGATCTCCGTCGCCAGGACCACGTCGACGTCCACCGGCAGGTGCGGTCCGTGGTCTTCATAAGTCGCCACCGGCAGGAGGGCGACCCGGTCCTGGGCCGCGGCATCCCTGACCTCGTTCCAGATCATCTCCGCGTAGTCATACTTAACCGATGCCATCAGGGGCTCCTTTCGTTTCGTTCGCCCATCTTTCTTTATTTAAATTAACTCCAGTTTACGCAGCGATTTGCGGTACAGTTCCAAGGTCTCGTCGTATTGGGCGTGACAGCCCTCGGCAATGATCTGCCGTCCCGCGACGACGACGGATTTCACCGCCCTCGGCGTGGCACCGAAGAGGATCGCATCGGATGCGAGATCCCCGTCGACGGCGGCGATGGACGGGTCGTCGGGGTTCAGGTGCACATGGTCTTCCCGCCACGATGCCTCAAGACCACAGGCCGCATAGCCTTGTCTCGTGGCCGCGTCCAGCAGCACGGGTGCTTCCGCCGCGGCGTGTCGTACTTCTCGGCGGGACCGTTCGTCGAGTTCCACGGCCCTCGCTTCTTCGAAGGCGTTCTCGCAGGCGTGGCTGTCCACTCCGACGCAGAGGCGCGCGCCGGCGTCTAGCAGTCCGGACGTGGGCGGGAGTCCGTCGCCGAGATCCCGTTCTGTAGTACGGCAAATACACACGAAAGCGTGGTTTTCGCCCAGTGCGGAGACTTCCGCGTCCTCCAGGTGCGTGGCATGCACGGCCACGAAACGCGGGGACAACACGCCTTCATTGGAAAGCAGCGCCACGGGCGTCGTCCCGTGCTCCGCCCTGCATTCCTCCAGCTCGCCGCGTTGTTCGCTGACGTGCATGTGGAAGGGAATATCGTGCTCGTCCGCGTACGCGGCCAGCGTCCGAATCCCGGATATCGGCACCGCCCGAACACTATGAACGGCCGCGGCCACGGCCACGTGAGGATCGTCTGCGTAACGCGTTCGCAGGTCATCGAGGTCTTGCGTCACGAGATCGATCGACGGGTCGATGAATCGCTCCTGCGCGGGTACCGCGGACTGCCGGTAACCGGCCCGCAAGTAGGCAGTGCGTATCAGGCAGATACGGATGCCGACGTCCCTGGCCGCACGAATCACGGCGTCCGCCAATTCGGTGCGTTCCGCATAGGGACGCCCACCAGGACCATGATGCACGTAATGGAACTCGCCGACGGCCGTGACACCTGACATCGCCAGCTCGGTGTAGGCAAAACGGGAAATCGCGTACAGGTCGTCCGGACCGAGCCCTTCGACCAACCGGTACATCTCGTCCCGCCAGCCCCGGAAGGTGCCCGCCCGTGTCGCGCGCCGCTGGGTCCGCCCGCGGAGGGCGCGCTGGAAAGCATGGGAATGGGCCGTGGCCAGGCCGGGCATGATCCAGCGGCCGGCTTCGAAACGAATTGCTGGCGCGTCGTTCCTTGGGTTCATGGGCTCATTACCCGCCCCCGCTTGATTACGGTCTGCACCGGATTTCCACCGAAAAAGTAGGGGATATGCCGATAATCTCCTGCCTTCAATACGAGGATATCGGCCCGTTTGCCGACTTCGATAGAACCCGCCTCCTCTCCTTCGCCGATTGCGTGGGCCGCGTTTATGGTGGACGCGTTCAACGCTTCCGCGGGGGTAAGCCGCTGGTACCTGCAGGCGATGGCCATGACCGCGGGCATGGATGGGCAGGGCGCGGAACCGGGATTCAGGTCGGTGGCGAGGGCCACGGCGGCGCCTGCGTCCATCATCGCCCGGGCGTCGGCATAGTCCGTCATGCCCAGGTTGAAGTTGACGGCCGGAAGCGGTACGGCGATGGTGTCGGATCCCCCGAGCATTTCGATTTCAACATGTCCCGTCACGTCGAGATGATCGACCGAAACGGCACCGAGTTCCAGGGCCATGGAAACGCCGCCGAAACTATTGAACTGGTCCACGTGCATCTTCGCCTTGAAACCGATTTCGATCCCGGCCTCCAGCACGCGGCGGGACTGCTCGAGATCGAAGGCGTGGTCTTCGCAGAACACGTCGACATACATGGGAACCCCCCGCTCCGCGAATCGGGAGGTACGATACCAGGCCGCCGCTTCGGGCAGGATCTCGTCGACTACGCACCGCGTGTACGCTTCGGCATCCCCATCGAATTCGTGAGGGACGGCGTGGGCGCCCAGGAACGTGGGGACGATATCGCAGGGATGGTCGCGGTCGAGCCCTTCAATGACCCGGAGCATCTTCAGCTCGTCCGAAGCACTCAGGCCGTAACCGGTCTTGATCTCCACGGTCGTGGTGCCCAGTGCCAGCATTTCGTCGAGCCGGGCCGTGGCGGAGCGCGCGAGTTCGTCCACGGATGCCGCCCGCGTATGCCGGACGGTACTGACGATACCCCCGCCGGCCGCCATGATTTCCAGGTACGAAGCGCCCTTGATCCGCAGTTCGAACTCCGCCGCGCGGTCTCCGCCGAAGATCGTGTGGGTATGGGCGTCCACGAAACCGGGGCAGATGGACCGGCCGGTACAGTCGATCACACGTTCGGACGTAAAGGTACCGTCCAGTTGCGTGGTCGGCCCGACCGCCACGATCCGCCCGTCTTTGACTACCACGGCGCCGCGCTCGATCACGACGGCCTCCGCCATGGCTTTCCCGCGCTTCGGGCCACGGGACGCGCAGGTCACGACCTGCTCCGCGTTGTGGAGGTACAGATCGACGGTTTCCATGTTACCCATCTATGAACTGGCGGTGATCGTCGAATCGGATTCTACGGTCTTGCCGGGACGCGCTCGACCCATGGGGATGAATGGATCAGTCCAACGTCGGTCCGGGTATCTCCACCTTCTCTCCGACCGCGGCGACTACATCGCCCTTCGCGACAAGTTCTCGTATGGTCTCAAAAAGTGGAGAGAGCGGGACGTCGCGGTCGAGGAAGGGGACGTGCCGGCGAATCAACCGGTATGCCAGGTCGGTACCGGCGCCCAGCGCTTCCGGGGTGATTCCGGGTTCCCTGCATCTGAAATCGATGGCCTGGGCCGCGGCGATCAACTCGATGGCGACGATGGTCTCCACGTTCTCCACCACCTGAAGCGTGTGGTGCACCGACGCCGCGCCCATGCTTACGTGATCTTCCGTGTTTGCGCCGCTCGGAATGGAGTCGGCGCTGGCCGGATGGGCCAGCACCTTGTTCTCCGACGCCAGGGCCGCCGCCGTGTACTGGGCGAGCATCAGGCCACTTTCCAGTCCGCCGTGGTCCGTTAAGAACATGGGCAAAATGCCCTCGTTGGAATCGGCATCCACCAGCCGCGCCGAGCGCCGCTCGCTCATGTTGCCCATGTCCGCGAGCGCCAGTTTCATGCTGTCCATGGCGACGGCGATGGGTTCGCCGTGGAAATTGCCCGCGCTGATGACTTCCGCGTCGGCGGGATCGTCGCTGGCGAAGACCAGCGGATTGTCGTTCGCGGCGTTCAGTTCGATGCCCACCACCCACCGGGCGTAGTCGATCGTGTCCCTGACCGTGCCGTGTACCTGGGGGACGCAGCGCAGGGTATAGGGATCCTGGACGTTGCCCGGATTGTCGGAACGCAGCAGCCGGCTGCCGTTCAGGATGTCCCGCAGGAAGCCCGCGCAGGCGATCTGCCGGGGGTGGGGCCGTATGGCGTGCACCCGCGCGTCGTAGGCGCGGTCGGTGCCTGCCAGCGCCTCCAGGGTCATGGCAGCGGCGATGTCCGCCGTAAGGGCGAGATGGGTCGCCCGGTGGACCAGCAAGGCGCCGAGTCCGGCCATGAGCGTGGTGCCGTTCGTCAGCGCCAGGCCTTCCTTGGCACCCAGGGTTACGGGCCGGAGGCCGGCCTCCCGCAGCGCGGATGCGCCGTCGAGCCGACGGGACCGGTACATGGCTTCGCCTTCGCCGATGAGCACCAGGGACATGTGCGCCAGGGTCGCCAGGTCCCCGCTTGCGCCGAGAGAACCTCGTCCGGGAATGCAGGGATGCACGCCCGCGTTCAACATGTCCGCCATCAGTTGTACGACTTCAGTGCGAATCCCCGAATAGCCCATGGCGAGCGTATTTGCTCGGATGACCAGCATGGCCCGCACGGTCTCCTCGTCCAGTTCCGGTCCGGCTCCCGCCGCGTGACTCCTGATCAGGTTCAACTGCAGTTCGGCGACCTGGTCCGCCGAGATCAGCTTGTCCTTGAACCGACCGAACCCCGTGGTGATGCCGTAGGCGATCCGCCCTTCCGAGACCAGTCGGTCCACGACCTCCCGGGACCGCTCCATGGGGGGAAGGGCATCGGGGTGAATGGCGACGGTCCGGCCCCGTGCGACGGCGACCACGTCGTCAATGGTGAGATCGTGGCCGGTGAGGGCCAGAGGGTCCGTAAGGACCGGGGATTTCCGTGAACCAGCCATATTCGATCACTGCTTTTGAGGTTCAGTCCATCATGGGGATCTTGACGCCGCGGGATCTCGCCACGGCCAGCGCTTCTTCGTAGCCGGCGTCCACGTGCCGGGCCACGCCCATCCCCGGGTCGTTGGTGAGCACGCGCTCCAGGCGCGCGGCTGCCTCGGGCGTGCCGTCGGCGACGATGACCTGCCCGGCGTGGAGGCTGTATCCGATGCCCACGCCGCCGCCGTGGTGGTAGCTCACCCAGGTCGCGCCGCTCGCCGTGTTGATCAATGCGTTCAGTACGGGCCAGTCCGCGATGGCGTCCGATCCGTCCTTCATGGCCTCGGTCTCGCGGTTCGGGCTGGCAACTGAACCGCTGTCGAGGTGGTCGCGACCGATGACGATGGGCGCGGTGACCTCGCCCGAAGCGACCAGCTCGTTGAATCTCAGTCCCGCCCGGGCTCTTTCTCCGTATCCCAGCCAGCAGATTCGGGCCGGAAGCCCCTGGAATTCCACGTGCCGCCGGGCCATGGTGATCCAGCGGAACAGGTGATCGTCCTCCGGAAACAGCTCGAGAATGGCCTGGTCCGTCCGGTAGATGTCCTCGGGATCTCCCGAGAGGGCGACCCAGCGGAAGGGACCCTTGCCTTCGCAGAACAGGGGACGGATGTAGGCCGGGACGAAACCGGGATAGTCGAAGGCCTGCTCCACCCCGTTGTCATAGGCCCGCTGCCGCAGGTTGTTGCCGTAGTCGAAGACCACGGCCCCCTTCCGCTGCCACGCGAGCATGGCCTGGACATGGACGGTCATGGAAGCGAGGGAACGCTCCTGGCAGGCGTCCGGATCGCGCTCGCGCAACCGGCGCGCTTCTTCAGGCGACAGCCCGGCGGGAATGTACCCGTAGAGCGGATCGTGAGCCGCGGTCTGGTCCGTGACCACGTCGGGCACGATACCCCGGTCAAGCAGTTCGGGAAGGACCTCGGCGGCGTTTCCGATCAGGGCGATCGACCGGGCTTCGCCCGCGGCCAGCGCCTCATCCACCCAACTCAACGCAAGATCGAGGTTCTCCGCCACGGTGTCCACCTGGCGAAGCTCCAGGCGACGGCGCGCGCGCCACGGATCCACCTCCACCAGCAGGCCCACGCCGCCGTTCATGGTGATGGCCAGCGCCTGGGCGCCGCCCATCTCGCCCAGGCCGGCCGTAACCACGAGCTTTCCCGACAGGCTGCCCCAACCGTGTTTACGAGCGAGCGCGCCGAAGGTCTCGTAAGTACCCTGCAGGATGCCCTGCGTGCCGATGTAGATCCAGCTGCCGGCCGTCATCTGGCCGTACATCGTCAGGCCCTCGCGCTCCCAGGCGTCGAAATTCTCCTGCGTCGCCCAGGCCGGCACCATGTTCGAATTGGCGATCAGGACGCGCGGCGTGTCCTCGTGGGTGCGAAACACCGCCACCGGCTTGCCCGACTGCACCATGAGTGTCTCGTCGGGTTCCAGGTTCCGCAATGCGTTCAGGATGGCTTCAAGGGCTTCCCGGTTCCGGGCGGCCTTGCCCCTGCCGCCGTATACGACGAGGTTTTCGGGATCGAAGGCGACCTGCGGATCCAGGTTGTTCTGGATCATGCGGTAGGCCGCTTCGATGAGCCAATTTTTGCAATTCAGCTCGGTGCCCGTTGGTGATTTCACGATCTGGTCCAATAGGCGGCTTACGCCTGCGATTCCCGGTTCTTCCATTTTTCGTAGGTGAATTCGGGACTGTTGATCATGTCGAAGTGGGACCGTTCCCAGGTCCTGATCTCATTCGCCTTTCTCAGGGTGTCTTCCGCGATGTCGAGCGGGATCTTCACCACGCCGTCCACGTCGGCGAGCAACAGGTCGCCGGTCTGCACAAGCAACTGTCCGGCCACAAGCGGCCGGCCTACGGCCCGCACGTTGAAGGGGCCGTGGCCGGATACCGTACCGAGGCCCCATATAGGCAGACCCGCTGCCCGGATGCCCTCGAGATCACGGACACAGCCTTCGACCACGGCGCCGACTACGCCGAGCTTCCTGTGGATATGCGCCATGCCGTCGCCGAAGAGGGCGGCGCGCTTCGGACGGGTGTCGACGTCCTTCATTACCGCGATCATGGGACCCGGCGTCTCGTCCAGCACGTCGTAGTAGTCGGACCAGCTCATATTGGCCGGTGTGGCGTCCAGCGGGGTGACCTCGGAAGTCACGGCGTACCCGATCACGGCGCCGAATTCAGGCGTCAGGTACTGAATCTCCGGTCCGGTGTAATCGTCATTCGAAACGCCCTGCACTTTCTCCACGGCGTTGTAAACCGTGGCCGAGTCGAATCCGGCCAGACCGTTCAATACGGCATCGTCTACACGGGTCATCCCAGTAGCTCCTTTAAATTGAAGAATTACAGTTATCGGACGTATATAGAATCGTCGCAGCAGGAAGGGGTTGTTGAACGTAGAGCCCCACGGGCTAAAATCGACCGGGAAGAACCAGAAATCAAGGGAAATACACCGCCGGCCTACCGTCTCCCGAGGCTGGCCGCGGCATGCGTGTCGACTTTGCCCTGGTCCGTTTCCCGGGCAACGTCGGGTCGATGCAAATCCGTTGACAGCAACGTTGATTCTTGTCATTTTTTGGTCCGTACGACCTGCTTCAAAGGATGTCGGAACAAGTACCGTTTTCAGGAGGTTTTTATGCTTCGCATTACCCGTATGGTCGGCAGCCTGGTCCTTGCCATGGCCCTTACTTCCCTGGGCGGGATCGCCGATGCCCAGACGACGATGCCCGCAGGCGGTGAAGGATCGGACCCCGGCCGGGGCATGGCGGAAGTCACGCTGTCGGGAGGCAAGGTATCCATCGATTACGGCCGTCCCGAAATGAAGGGCAGGGACATGCTCGCCATGGCGCCGGCAGGATTCGTCTGGCGCTTCGGCAGCAACAAATCCACGACCTTCACGTCGGAAGCCGACCTGATGTTCGGTGATCAGACCCTGGCCATGGGTTCCTACAGCGCATGGATCAAGCACGTGGAAGGCGATTCGTGGTCGCTCATCTTCAACAGTGAGGTGGGGATCTGGGGCGCACCGGGCGCCAGCCGGGAGAACGACGTGCTGGAAGTACCGCTGAGTTACAGCACGGGCGACGAATCGGTGGAGCGGCTCACCGTAGAGCTCAAGGATTCGGATGGGAAGGGAAAGCTGTCCGTTTCGTGGGGAACCCACCGGTTGATGGGTAGTTTCTCGGCCAAGTAGTTTCCGCCGCTATCCTGTAAAGGCAGCATCCAAGGGACAGGGGAACCTATTCTCCTGTCCCTTTTTCATTTCCGCGGACTTACCAGTTCCGCGGACTTACCAGTTCCGCGGACTTACCAGTGCTCGGGGTCCAGGCCGACCCGCGTCCCGGCTTCCTTCATCTGCTGCCAGGTGGTGTCGTCGATGCTGATCCCTTCCTGCCGTCGCTTCGCCGCCAGTCGGAACTCCGGTTCGCCCGGTATGAGGATCTCGTCGAATCCCGGTGCTGTACGGCTGGCTTTCACGTGGCGGATCATTCCTTCGACTTCCTCGTAGTACCAGTCCAGATCGGTAAAGAAAGAGATATCGTAAACGGTGAAGAGCACCCCGTTGCTCGATACGGTCTGCTCGCCCTGCGCGCATCCCTGTCCGCTCAGCGTGCCGCCCAGGATCTCTACGAGCAGCCCCAGGCTGTAGCCCTTGTGGGCGACGATGCCACCCATGGGCAGGATGGCGCCGTTGGGCGGCGGGCCCTTGATCACGGTCGGGTCCGTGGTGGGATTTCCTTCGTGGTCGATCAACCAGCCCTCGGGAACCCGCACGCCCTTGTTCGCGGCGACACGCACCTTGCCTTCCGCGACGACGGAAGTGGTCAGGTCTACCATGACGGGGTCGTCGTTCCTGCGGGGGGCCGAGAAAGCAATGGGATTGGTGCTGATGCGTCCGTCGATACCGCCGAAGGGCGGGATCTGGCGTCCGAACCGGCCCGCGTTGACGAAGGCCAGTCCGATCAGGCCCTCCCGGGCCGCCATGAGCGGATAAGCGCCCACGCGCCCCACGTGGCTGGTGCGCCTTAGCGAAACCGTGGCCGTGCCGTGCGCTCTCGCCTTCTTCATGGCCAGTTGCATGGCGACGGTTCCGCCCACCTGGCCGAGCGCGCCTCCGTTGTCCACCACGGCCGTGCACGGACTTTCACTTACGACCTGCACTTCGGCCCTGGCCTTGAACCGGCCCTCGTCCTTGATGGCCTTGACGTATTCCGGGATCCGGATGGCGCCGTGAGAATCGTGGCCGAAGAGATTGGAATCCACGAGGTGGTCCACGACGCTGCGGGCATCGTCCGCCGTACAGCCGGCTGCCTCCATCACCTCACAGCCGATTCGATGCAGTTTCTCTGGGGAAATTACTGGCATTGTCTTCCTTTCCTGGTCTTATCCGTTGAACTTTTCCAGTTTTCTCCTCAAGCCGGGCCGTTCGAGTACTTCCCGGTTGACCACGTAGGGAGGCTCTTCTCCACGGGAGACGGCCAGGGCCGCCTTCATGCAGTCGTGTCCGATATCGCGAAACAACTCGTAGGTCCAGCACGAAGCGTGAGGCGCCAGGATGACGTTTGGCAGGGACAGCAGGGGATCGTCGGCGTCTGGCGGTTCCTGCTCGAATACGTCAATGGCCGCGCCTGCGATCCAGCCTTCCTGCAACGCCTGCTCCAGTGCTTTCTGGTCTACGATGGCGCCACGCGCCGTGTTGACGAGGTAGGCGTCCTCCCGCATCATGCGCAGCTCACGCGCACCGATCAGGTACCGGGTGTGATCGTTCAACGGACAATGAATGGTGACGAAAGTGCTTCGTTTGAGCAGGGTCTCCCGGTCCACCAGCGTAACGCCCAGTTGTGCGGCCTCATCCGCGGTCACGACGGGGTCGGAGACGAGGATTTCCGATGGTTCGAAGGGCGCCAGCATGCGCGACACCTCGCGGCCGATCATGCCCATGCCGATCAGGCCGACCACGCGGCCCCGGATCTCGCATCCCATATGATCGAAACGGATGTCCCAGTCGTCGTTCCGCACGATGGCGTCCTTGATCGTCACCCGGTGACACAGACCGAGCATGAGGGCCATCGTGGCGCTGGCCACCGGCCTGCGCGTGGCCTCCGGCGTGATCGTCACCATGACGTCCGCCTCCGTCGCGGCGTCCATATCGATCATGTCGTAGCCCACGCCCGTCCGGGCGATGAGCGCCAGGCGCTCGCTCCCGGCAAAGGAGTCTTGCGTGTAGGGCTGGCCCATGGAGATCACCGCGTCGAAATCCTCGAGCTGATCCGGGGTGACGGGCCACCGGTCCTCTTCCAGGAAGGCATGGAAGACCCCGGCTTCGTCCAGCAGGTCGACGCCGAAATTGTCGAACACGACCCCGCCGTCGGGACCCCGCAGGTCTGCGACCAGGGCTACGCGGAAATCATCGGGCATAAACAGTCCGTTCCCTCTTTACATTCGTCAGCACAGGATCCGGGACGTCGGAACAAGCTCCGGGACGTCAGAACAGGATCTGGGACGTGGACTTGGCGATCAGCACCAGGGAGACGGCCGCCATGCCGATCAGGCCCAGGCCGCACCCGTACCCGGCCAGGATCACCGGCGCGTAGGCGCGCCACCTTTTCTCTCCGTACCGCCGTCCGAAATAGAACCGGCCCAGCATCGCTCCGATGAACGTGGGCAGCGTGTAGTGTATCCAGGCACCGGTGCCCAGTCCCGCGACCAGGCCGTAGAATAGCAACGGCGGCGCCTTGAGCAGGCTCAGGACCCCGTACAGGGCCACCGTGAACCCCATCCCGGCGCCGATGTATTCCCACTTGATGAGTTGCCCGATCACATCCGATCCGCCCGGCAGGGTCGACTTGATCCAGATCGTTTCCATCGTCGCCTGCAGCGGCCACATCTTCTCGACGAAGGGATAGGCCGCGGACGGTATGGGCGCCAGTTTCCAGATCAGGGCGTAGAACAGGAAACTGAACACAATGAGCAGCAACAGGCTCAATATATACAGTTTGACCAGGCTTGGGAATCGCGTTCGGGTGAGTTCCAGCTGTCGGAAGGTCGCCACCACGCCGCTGTGATCGAAGAGCGGAACCGGCGCGAACCAGATGGCCACGCCCTTGTAGCCCGACAGGTAGAAGGACCCCTCCCTCGCGTAGGGGAAGGACGATCCGTAAGGCGAGCCCGTGAGGCCGATCATGCGCGCGCCGATGTAGGAGAAGAAGGGCGTCCACAGGAACCCGAAAACCACGGAGATCCATACCGGGAACGTGGGTTCGAGGTAGTAGACCAGAGCGATGAAGCACAGGGTAGACAACGCCCAGAGCGCGATGGGTATGGGCAGCCTGAAATCACCCCGTTCCGGCGGCGGCCGGCGGGGTCCCTGGACGCCCGACGTGCCGTCCGGGTCTCGCTTCAGGGCGCGGGCGAAGGCCACCAGGCCGATCAGGCCGATGACCAGCGAAGTACCGATGGACGAAAAACTAAGCCAGAAATCGATGGTATTATTGATGGAGGTGGGAATGGTGCTCATCCCCGGCGCCCAGCTGTGCAAAAGGCCGAAGTGGTAGAGAGCCGGATTGGCGATGAAGGTGACCACGAAGGAACTGATGAAGGTGCCGACCACGATCCAGAAGGGCAGGACGAAACCCACCAGGAGCGTGGCCATGTCCGTGCCGATGCCGATAGGCGACGCGGGCAACACGTCCCGGACCCGCGGCGTGAAGTCCGCGAAGGGAATGGGGAAGACCTCGACGCCCTTGGTCAGCACCACCCCCGATACCGTCGGGACGACCACGTAGAGTATGCCCCAGCCCAGGCCGATCATGGCGCCGACGGTAAACAGGCGCCAGCGCCAGGTCTCCTCGCCCGCCGACGATTCCGCCAGCGCGGTGGCGCCGGCCGCCTGCACGGGCGCCAGGGGAAAGGGCAGGCGCTCGGTGTCGGCCGTGATGCGGAAGAGCACGTATCCCAGCGAAAGGGCGTTGACCAGGCCGAGAATGGACACAAGTACGGCCAGCAGGATGGGCTCCATCCACTCCATGGAGAAGAGGGTCCGGGTGATCAGGGAATCGGATCCCCTGGGCGGCGATACCCACTGGGGCAGAAGCTGGGCCAGGCCGTCCGCCTGGGGGGATTGGATCAGATATTGGAACCAGATCATCTTGGCGAAAGGCGCGCCGTGCACCGACGATCCGGCCGCCATGCCGCTGGCGCCCAGTCCCGTCGCCGCCAGGCCGGCGGCGAGCCAGTAGAGGATGATGGCTTCCTGGGGCTTCAGCTTGATGAACAGGCGCTTCCCGATCTCGATGAACATGATGATGGTGACCCATTCCGCGGCGCCCGCGAAACTCTTTCCGGTCACCAGTTCCAGGTAGATCGCCCCCGGAAGCATGACCAGCCCGACGAAGAAGGCGGCCCAGATGATCCGGCTGCTGAACCCGTCCTCGTAGGGCAGGCTGTCCGGCACGATCTGCCACTGGTCGTCCTGCCCGGCGGTCGCCGCGGTCTGGTCACGCTGCTCCCGGGGTTCCTGCTGTTCCCGGCTGGTGTCACTCATTCGCTCACTCGGTCCTTATGTAGTCGCCCGCCTTGTCCCAGTCCGGACGCGTCAGGCCGTTCAGGTCCCAGACCACCTCACCGGCCCGCACCGTCAGCAGGCACCTCAGCCGCCGGTCGCCGCGCATGCGCGCATGGCCCGAGTCCACGAAACCAAACTCTCCGTATTCCAGTTCCAGCACGGCGACGTCCGCCTCCGCGCCGATGCTCAGCGTACCCAGTTCGGGGCGCCGGATGGCCCGGGCGGGGTTTCGCGTGGAGCGCATGATCACGTCCTCCAGGGTCATCCCCATGTTCAGGCATTTCGACATGGTCGTGTTCATGCTCGCGTTCGGCATCAGGGCGCTGTACTTGTGGAGGTCCGTGCTGATGGTATCCGGCAGAAAGCCCTGCTCGATGGCCGGCACGGCGATGCGGAACCAGAAGCTGCCGCCGCCGTGGCCCAGGTCGAACAGGATGCCCTTGTCCCGGGCTTCCCGGACGTAGTCGTTCACCCGGCCGTTTTCGTCCAGCAGGGGTATGTGCTGCGCGTAGAGGTGCGTGTGTATGTCACCGGGGCTCAGCTTCTTCAGCAGCAGGTCCCGGTAGCTCCGGGTCGGCTTCGGCGCAAAATCGATCATGGCGATGGTGCCGCTTCGGCGGGCCGCCTCGACGGCGCCGTCCACCGCCTCCCAGCCCGGTCCGCCGAAATGGGCGGTCTTGGACCCGACGACGTGCTCCGGGTATCGGGCGATCATGTCCCCGCAGGGTACCGGGTCCATCTCCGAAACGTCCTGCTCCACGGCGCCTTCCATGCCGGCGCCCACGATGTTGATCAGCGCCAGGACCCGGGTTGTGGAATCCGCGATGACCGTGTCCTTGAAGTCTTCGAACTTCTTCCAGCCTGCGCCCCCGGTATCCAGCACCGTGGTCACCCCGTTGGGAAGCACGTGGGCGTCCGGGAATACCCATCCCCGGTAACCGCCGTAGGCATGCATGTGGATGTCGATCAACCCGGGCGTGACGTAATGGCCGTGGACGCGGGCGACCTTTCGGCCGTGTTCCGCCGGGATGTCGTGCTCCACCGCCGCGATCAGGCCGCCGTCGACGGCGACGTCCCGGCTTCCGCTGATGCCGTTCTCCGGATCGATGACGTGGCCGCCTTTGATAATCAAATCGTACATCGCCGCTCCTCTCCGCAGGTTACAGGGCCGTGTGGCGATCGAAGGCTTTGATATCCCGGTACCGCGCCTTTATGGGCTCTGCCAGGGTCCGCCATACCAGAAACCGCTTCCTCAGTACGGTAAAGAACCGCCGGTTGATCGTCTGCCACTGCGCCAGGTCTCCGCTGCGGCGATGGATCACGATCAGGATGCGGTACAGTCTCTCGTGGAGCACAGGCTCCAGTTCAAGACGCACGTCCTGGCTGATGGCGAGGTCATAGGGCGCCAGCCAGACGGTGGACGCCACGTGATACGTGTCGAAGGTATCGCCCGGTATCGCGTCGAGCGTGGTCCCCTCGGCGACGAAGTCCTCCGCCGAACTGTCTTCATGGGTCTGGAAGATGTGGTTCAGGTAACCCGACAGCGGCAACGCTTCGGGGACGGTCACCGTGAACGGGAACTCGAAGCACCAGTCGTCTTCGTCGGGCGGCGGGGGCGACCAGCGCCGCGTCACGTCCTCCACCGTCATGTCCGCGGCCTTCTTCGCCGGGTAGAGGGTGGAGAGGAAGACGATGGCCATGACAACCATCGTGGCGTATACGGTTGACAGGGAGGAATAGTTGAGCGACATGCCGCCGAGCAGGTCCCATTGCGAAAGCCCCATGGTGATGATCTGGCCGGCCAGGTAACCGAAGACGGCCCCGAGGGTCGCGAATACGGCGGCTTCGGCGATGAACAGGGCCGCCACGTGGTTCGGGGCCAGGCCCACCGCGCTGTACACGCCGATTTCCCGGAACCGTTCGAACACGGCGCCCATCATGGTGTTCAACACCAGGAACGCCGCGATGAGCACCGGGATGATCAGGTTGGCCAGGCCCGAAACCGAGGTGGCGCCCAGGGAGCTGTAGACCCTCACCTCGTCTTCCATGCCGACGAACACGGCCAGGAGGACCCGCGACATGAAGGCCTCCACGGAATCGCGAAGCTGTTCGCCGCCTGAGAACCCCGCGATGGCCACGGACCGCGTGGACCCGTTCAGGTCGAGTGTCTGCCGGTAGGGCAGGACGAGCACGTTGCGAGACGGCAGGTGCTCGGAGGCCTGGATAGTGGACATGAACACTTCGATGTCCATTTCGGTCAGGGAACGGGTCATGGAGAAGCTGGCGGGCATGATGCTCTCGTCGTCCATGTCCCGGTAGGCGTCGAACCCATCGGAATCGAGCAGGCCGATCACGGTATAGCGTCCCCCGAGGATCTCCACTTCCGCCGTACCTACGTCCTCCGGCCCCACGTTCAACCGCTCGGCCAGTTCCGTGGGCAGGAGGCAGACCGACCTTTCGTCCGGGGCGAACCATCGTCCGCCCGGCACCAGGAAGCGGTCCAGGCCGGTGACGGCCGGTTCGCCGGCGTGCAGTCCCAGGACGGATTGTACCGTGGTGGCGGTCCCTTTGCCCGGCACGCGCAGATCGATGTAGGGACTGGTCATGTCCTCCGGCTCGTACCAGGACCGGGGCACCACGTCCGCCTGGCCTTCGAAGGCGTTCTCCACGTAGGGCAGGAAGGAGGTGGGCAGGGAGTGCCACGACAGGCTGCGCATGAGGACACCGTCGTACGGCGGGGTGTTCTCGCGGTCCAGCGTATAGAACTGGATGCCGGTCCGGAAGGAAGTGAAGGACAACACGGTGAAGGTCAGCAGGGTCAGCGTGACCGCGGTCAGCGCCGTGCGCATCTTCCGCTTGCGCAGGTTCGATATCCCCAGGGATATGGCCACGGCCGTGGCGCTCAGCCGGCCGATGTCCGCCTCGTGGAGTCCGGCCGCAGACCGGGTCAGGTTCTTCATCTCGGTGTCGAACCGGGTCACGATCATGGTAATGATGATCAGTGCCATGGCCAGGATGATGAAGGCGAGAAAGACCATGTACGGCGTCAGGCTGAGCTGAAAGGCGGGATGCACGTTCTGCAGCAGCATGAAGACCGCCGCGAAGATGACGCCCACCGAGGCCAGCCGCTTCCGAATGTCGGTGAAACCGAAGAAAAGCCGTTCGAGGAAGAAACAAAAAGGGACAAGCAGCATGAAGTAGAACACGATGCCGTCCACCGTGTCGTCCGCGGCGTACCGCACGTCGGGATAGGCCCGCGCCTCGAAGCCCCACGCCTCCCTCGACCGCGCGGCGAAGGCGTCGTAACGGCGGTTCTCCAGGGCCTCCCGGGCGGCCCGAAGCGCCTCGGTGCTTTCCTCGTGGAGTTCGGCGGCCCGGGCGTTGGTCACGCCGTGGTCCTCCAGTTTCATCAGGCGGGCCCGGTTGAGCGACCACAGGTCCAGCGCGCTCTGGTAGAAGGGGTAGAGGATCAGGCCGTGGTCCGCCGTGAATCCCCGCCCCTGTGCCAGGGCCATTGCGTCGTCGGAGATACTTTCCGGCGGTTCGTCGAGCCACGATTCGGGCGTATTAGTCAGCAGATACTTGACGCCCCGGGGACCCGAGCTCATGAACATCTTGACCCGGTCCTCGGGCCTGGCGAAGACCACCGCGGCGTTGGTCATCCAGTTGCCGAAGAAACTCTGGTCTTCCACGAAGGCCGCGCCGTACTTGCGCAACGGACTGTTGTCCCGGCCGAGTACGGTCAGGTTGTCGAGGGCGACGAAGACGCCGGGGTCCACGATATCGAAGAGGTTGATCTCCTCGCAGGGAAAGAGGACCTGTATGGTATTGTTCACCTTTGCGGCGTTAGGCACCGCGAGGGGAAAGGTGGCGTTGCCCTCTTCACCCAGGTCCGGGGCGTACACGATCCGGCCGTCGGCGCCCAGGCCGTAGCTGCGAAGTTCCGTCGGTCCCCGGGGGAACCGGACCATTGAATGCCGGAAATGCCCCAACGAGTCGGCGTGGGTGACCATGAATCCCCGCACGCCGCTGTGGCTCGTATAGCCAGGCTCGTAGACGACCAGGGCGTCGGAGACCGGGGTATTGGGCTTGAAGAAATCGACCGTGCGGTCGAATTCGAGGACCCGGCCCTCGATGTCGCGGCCCTCGTCCTTGAGCCGTATCGACTCGTCTACGTCGAAGGCCTCGGGATCGGACAGCATGGCGGGCAGCAAGGTGCCCAGCGTCCGGATCTGCCGGACCAGGTTGGCGAAATCGACGTACTCGATCCGGTCCTTCGGGGTATCGATAAGGAGCCGGTTGTCGTTCACTGTGGCGAAGGTCATGCCGTGGAGCCCGGCGAGCGTGACCATCTCGTGGTCGAAGGCGGGACCGGCGGGCATGAAGCTTTCCTGCGACCGGAGCGGGTGCGTCAGCGTGTTGAGATAGGCCGTCCGGCTGTCCGCTTCATCGTGGACCCCGGCCTTACGCGCGTAATTCAGATACCGGTCCGCATAGGGTTCGTACAGAATCTCC
Organism: Gemmatimonadota bacterium; assembly: GCA_009835325.1. Lineage (NCBI taxonomy): Bacteria > Pseudomonadati > Gemmatimonadota > Gemmatimonadota bacterium. The sequence continues at coordinate 20,871 of VXWP01000117.1, forward strand.
AGATTCGAGGTGAAGAAGATGAAATCGCCGTAGCTGAACAGGCCGACCTGGTCCGCCCTGCTGGTGAGGTCCAGGCCCAGGAACAGGTCGAAGGGGATCCGGTCCTCCTCGGGAATTCGTTCCAGGAAGAACTCGTCTTTCCTCTGGTGACGGTCCAGGAAGTCGTTTACGCCCTGCAGCCCGTGGAAATGGGCGGACGTGGCCAGAAACAGCACCGTGTATCCCGGCGGATGGGCCCGAAGCACGTCCATCAGTTCCAGCATGGCGGCGACGCCCCCCGCGCTCTCGGCACCCGGCGCCAGTCCGGGTACGACCGACATGGCGTCGTAGAAGGCCGATAGAACGACGACCCGGTCTTTCCATTTCTCCGTACCGTCGCTCCCCGGCAGCTGCTCGTCCTTGCCCGGTATCCACCCCATGACGTTCCAGGTCTCGGCCCGTTCCCATGACATGCGTCCCCGGATCGTCACTTCGACCTCGCCGGACCGCGCGACCGCCAGGACCGCGGCGGCATGCTGGTCCGGGACCCAGAAGCGCGGCACGTCGGCGGGCACGTCCAGGATCTTGCGCTGGGCCTGGTTGTTGGTCACGGAACCGGGGCCGCTGTCGTAGAAAAGTATGGCCTGCGCACCGAGCATCCGCGCGTTGAGGTACTGGTCGCGCCCGTCGAAATCGACCAGGACGACACTCCCCTCGATCTCCTTCCCGTTGAAGGCCTGGAACTCGCCCCGCCGGCCGTAGTGCAGGGGTCCCCGGATCCCGTCGGGGAAGGAATTCAGCCGGACCAGGTTGGGCCAGAACTGGTACACCGGAATCTCGGTCTCCACGGCGTCGTGCACGGTCAGCGTGAAACCGTGGTCGACAGGGGAGGATACCGTGAAGGTGTCGACGGAGACCTCGGCCAGGCCGCCGGCATGGAAGGCATCGACCACGTACTCCATGGCCGCCCGGTTGCCAGGATAGCCGACGACGCGGGACGGGTTTTCGCTCATCGCCCGGACATGGGCCTCCACGCGTTCCCGGGTAACGATTTCGGATACCTCTTCCCAGGTCACCGGCGCCTCTTCGAGGGGCCTGGGCGGTACATCTTCCGGAAGGGAGACGATCCTCAGGATCACGTGCTCCGTCACCCAGGCCGGGCCGGCGACGGCCACGGCGAGGAACAACAGGACGCCCACGGCGAGGAAGAAGTAACCGAATATCCGCGAATACACGTCAGTCTATCCCGTAGATATGATGGCCCGCGTGGGGAAACCACACGTAGTCGACGAACATGGAGATGACCACGCCGGTGACCACGCCGAAGATCAGGCCCAGGAAGAAGGGCTGCCCCTTCCGGTACAGTTCGATGCCGCCGACCCACATCATGATGCTCTTGATGACCCAGCACACGAACATGGACGAGACGATCGCCCGGGCGGGCCAGGAGTAGGAAAGAAAGAATCCGAGGGGATGCAGCGGCCAGCCCGGCAGCCGGGCTCTCAGCGTCATGAGCAGAAACATGAGCGCACCGCCCACCAGGAAGAACATCAGCCGCGACGTGTCCGGTCCGAAGGGATCCCGCATCTTGGTAAGCGTTTCAGTGTAGGGGATGGTCGATCCGATCCGGCCGAACCACCAGCCATTGGTGAACTGGCGCGTACCCTGATCGAACCCCATGTAGATCGTCCATACCAGTGAGATCACCACGCCGATCACCGCGGCGGCCAGGATCGACCAGCCCAGGCCGCGCTGCCAGCGCGCGCCGATCTCGGACAGCTTGGCCGCCTGCATGAAGGCGGGCATGAAGGTCGACTTGATCTCGCTGACGGGTCCGTAGGTCTGGGCCATGGCCGTCATGGTGGACATGGACAGGTTGGCCGACCCGACCGAATAGAACACGAGCACCTGGGCGATCATGGGCGATCGCACGTAGGGCAGCCCGGCCTCGGCGATGATGCGGGACACGCCGATGTAGATGATGAATACGCCGGCGAGGAGGAACACGGCGATGGGCACGCTCATGCCCAGCTGGTTCAGCCAGACCACCCCGTAGACGAAGCCTCCGATGAATCCGAAGACCGCGACCCGGTAGGGCAGCATCTCGTCCGAATCGTCCAGGTCCGACCGTCGGCCGAAGGCCTGGGAGAACACGGCGCGGATGTGAAACCGCGCCCGCCAGAGCCCCCATCCCACGAACAGGATGAACGCGCCCATGTTCTGCCAGTCCAGCATGGGGTGGATCGACGTGTAGTTGTCCCGTCCCGGGATGTCGTACCCGATCCGGTGAGCGATGCCCACCTGGATGATCCCGATCATGTAGAACACCCAGAAACCGGCGAGGACGTCCAGGTTGACGAAATAGGAAATGCCCAGGATGGCCGGGCGGAAGTTGATTTCCAGCGGGGGGAACCCCTCGCCGAATACTATGGGCGGCGCCGACCCGAAATAGGGGAACTGGGGCACGACCGGGGTGAAGAACCCGACGATGTTGTACATCATCACGCAGAACGGAATGGAAAAGCCGATCCAGAAACGCTTCTCCGAGAGAAAGGCCGGGACACGGCTCGGAGATTCCATGCCGCGCGTGAAGGCGAGGGGGATCTGCATCATGGGGAAGACGAGCTTCTCGTGTTCGACCCACTGCCGCCTGAGGATGACCACGAGACACAGGCCCATGAAGATGATCGGGACGATGAAGGTCAGCCACCAGAACAGCGGAATGCCCCACACGCTCCAGGGAATGGACGCGCCGGGCGGGATGCCGTCCACCAGCCACGTGAGCGCGTTACCCTGGTTCGTGACGGTCGCCCAGGGCTTCAGGTACGGGTAGAAGTACTCGGCCCACTGGTTCTCGGGCGTCGCCAGCAGGTAGGGGGCCATCAGCGTGGAGATGAACGGGGCGCCCATGCCGTTGGTCGTCAGCCCCGATGCCGCCATGCCCATGACCAGAGGGATGACGAACTCGTGGGGCGTGAGGGCCCAGTCCTTCTTCCACCTGGCCAGCACCACGTTGAATACGACCAGGTACGCAAAGGCCAGAAACAGCGCGCCGATGTGGAGATGATCCGCGCCCAGCTGGGACGAGGCCATGGTGTACTGGAAATAGGGGACGATGAGGGAAATCAGGACGACGCTCGTCAGGCCCAGGAGAATGGATCGCGGCGTAATGATCCGGGTCGCGGTCGCACGGACAGCCGAGGCGGAAACACTTTGCTGTACTGAGGCCATGGAGTGGGCGGAAAATGTAGTGGGCGGAGTACGGCTTTCGCGTTTTTCAGCAATGGGTTGTATCAAAAAACGGGTCCAGCATATGTAAGGTCGCGCACGGGATAAGTCAAAGAAAAACGCCTTTCGCCGAAGCCCTTCAACCCCGTTGCATTCGCCGTTTTAGTGGTTGACACCCCAGTGGTTTACGGGGATATTTCCATACCTTGGATGCGCGCGTTTCACACGAGGAATGCACCGTGAAGGCCGAAACTAGAGCCGCCCTAGACCGCTTCCTGAACAGGTATATCGCCTTCATCTGCCGCCATCCGGCAAAGGTCCTGTTGTTCGCGCTGCTTTCCGCCTCGCTTTCCGTCCATTTCGCTTCCCGGCTTCAACTGAAAACCGACTTCGTCGAACTGCTCCCCGAAGGCTACCGGAGCGTCGACGACATACACCGGCTCACGGAGCGTGTCGGCGGCATCGGCAACCTGACGGTCGTAATTGAAACGGAAGACCTGGCCGCCGCCCAGCGGTACGCCGACGACCTCGCCGGCAGGCTCCGGTCCGATCTCCCGGAAGGATATGTCCGTTACATCGAGTACCGGGTGGACGACGAGAAGCGGTTCTACGAAAACCACAAGTACCTGTACGCCGACCTGGAAGACCTGGAAGAGATCCAGAGCCGGCTGAGCCGGCAGATACTGAAGACGAAACTGGAACAGAATCCCCTTTTCGTTTCCGAGGAAGACCTCGGCCTGGAGACGGAAGACGAACCGTTCACCGTGAGCGACCTGGAGGAGAAGTACGAGAAACAGGCGTCGGAGAAGCTGGACAAGTGGGTCGACGGCTATTTCACGGGACACGACGAGCAGGGGCGGTTTCTCGTCATGGTCCTGAAACCCTTCGGATCTTCGACCGGCGTGTCCTTCTCGCGGGACCTTTGCGAACGGGTCCTGGCCATCGCGGAAGGCCTCGAACTCACGTCCTACCACCCGTCGCTGAAGGTCGGGCTCACCGGCAAGTACCGCCTGATCCTGGACCAGTACGAGTCCGTAAACCGGGAGATCTTCACGTCGGCCGGCGTCACGCTGTCGCTGGTCGCCCTGGCCATATTCCTCTACTTCCGCACCGTCGTCCCGGTCATCAACATCACGCTTGTCGTGGTGGTCGGCATCCTCTGGACGTTCTGCCTGACCTACTTCCGCATCGGCTACCTGAACATGCAGACCGCCTTCCTGGGCGCCATCATCATTGGGAACGGCATCAACTACGGCTTGATCCTGATGTCCCGATACAAGGAAGAGCGGTTGCGGGGAGAGAACGCACGGGACGGCGTGCAGATCGCCTTCCGGAACACGCTCACGGCGACGGTCACCTCGGCGGCGTCCACCGGACTGGCCTACGGTACCCTCATGATCACCGATTTCCGGGGCTTCAACCATTTCGGGTTCATCGGCGGCCTGGGCATGCTGCTGTGCTGGCTTTCGACCTTCTCCATCCTTCCGGCGCTGCTGATGCTCTGGGACCGCACCGCCTTCGGACGGAAGACCTGGACCCGGAAGGTCTCCCGGGGCAGGTCGATGAGCCGGCTCGCCAACCTGGTGCAGAAGAAGCCGCGGACCGTGGTGGGCACGAGCGCTTCCCTGGTGCTGCTCAGCGCCGTCCTGCTCGTATGGTGGCTCCCGAACTCCTTCGAGTACGACTTCTCGAAGCTGCGCAACGAGCCGCGGGGCGACACTTACGAGCGGATCCTCAACCACCGCGTCAACGCCCTCTTCGGCATATCGCAGTCGCCGGCCGTCATCCTGGCGGACCGCTTGGACCAGGTGCCGGGCATACGCCGGGCCGTGCTGGACAAGAAAGAGGCCGAAAAGGAAGTGCCCAATCCGACCATCGACCGGGTCCGGACCATTTACGACCTGCTGCCGGAGGACCAGGAAGACAAGATCGACGTCCTCTGGGACATCGAGTACATGCTCGACACGAATCCGCCCGACGAACTCGGAATACCGCCCGACCAGCTCGCGAAGATCAACGATTTCCGCGACAACCTGAGCCTGGACGGGATCACCGTGGACGACCTGCCCGAAGCGCTTACGCGGCCCTACGAGGAGCGGGACGGGACGGTGGGCCGCCTGATCTACGTCTACCCGCGGTCGGACGCCGGGCTCTGGAACGGCCGGAACCTGATCCGGTTCGCGGAGGTCGTCCGTTCCAACCAACTTCCGGACGATGAAGTCATCTATTCTTCCGGAGAGGCCGTGGTCTTCGCCGACATGCTGAAGGCCGTGGACCGCGACGGGCCCATCGCCACCATCGCCTGCTTCGTGGGCGTGATCACGCTCCTCGTACTGGCCTTCCGAAGCATCCACGCATCGGTGGTCATTCTGGCGTCCCTGCTGGGCGGCATGCTGGTTATGGGCGGGGTCATTGCCGTCTTCGACATCAAGGTGAACTTCTTCAACTTCATCGTCATACCCACTACGCTGGGCATCGGGGTAGACTACAGCGTGAACCTGTATCAACGCTACCGCCTTGACGGACGGGGTTCCATCGGTAATATGGTACAGCATACGGGCGCGGCCCTGGTCATGTGCTCGTCTACGACGCTGATCGGGTACACCTCGCTCATGCTCACGTCCAACCGGGGCCTGCATTCCTTCGGGATCATGGCCAACGTGGGAGAGATCGCCACGCTGGCGACAGCCCTGGTCGCGCTGCCCGCCTACCTGCTCATCATGGAAAAGCGCCGAACAAGGCCGGTTACATGAACGCTCATGCAGTGGATTACCGCCAGGTGTTGCCGGATCACCTGCTGCATACCTATCTCGAAGACTTCGAGTCGTTGCGGCCTTTCTACACCCACGATCCACGCGATCCGGATGTATGGCCACGCATGATCGAGTCCGTGAAGTCTCGTACCGTTCCACCGCCGCGAAAGGCGCTTGCCGGGATCCTGGAGGCACAGAATGGCCGGTTCGGGGCGGACGAGACCGTCCTCGACAACGCCCGTTCCCTCGCCGGGGACGATACCTTCGTCGTTTCCACCGGACAGCAGACGGGCCTGTTGACCGGTCCGCTGTTCACCATCTACAAGGCCGTAACGGCGATCAAGCTGGCGAGACGGGTGTCGGAGGAGACCGGTGTTCGGGCCGTGCCCGTTTTCTGGATGGCCGCGGACGACCACGACTACGCCGAAATCAACCATGTCCACGTCTGCCGCACGGACGGGGACGCCTTCCGGTTCGAGCTGAGCCCCGACGACCCTAACGACCGCCGATCCGCAAGCGACCGCCTGCTCGGACCCGGTATCGACACGCTGCTCGAGCAGTTCGCCGAGGCCCTGCCCGACTCGGAGTACCGTCCGTCCGCCATCGAGGCGCTTCGGCGCCACTGTACCGCCGGGACTTCACTGTCCGATGCCTTCGCGCGGCTCATGACGCTGCTGTTCCGGGAACATGGTCTTGTCCTCGTCGACCCCACCGACCCGGCGCTGAAACCCCTTATGCGCCCCGTGTTCGAGCGGGAAATCCACGCGCCGCTCTCGACCACGGGTTCGGTCCTGGAAGCGTCCCGCGATCTGGAGCACGCCGGGTTTCATCCCCAGGTCTCCCGGTCCCCGGACGCGGTGAACCTGTTTCTGTACCGGGACGGGCAGCGCAACGCCCTGCGTTACGAGGACGGGCGGTTCAGCAGCCGGGACGAAAGCCTCTCCTTTAGCGGCGAGGAACTGCTAGGGATACTGGAGGATACGCCCGGTCGGTTCACGCACAACGTCATCACCCGGCCCCTGGTGCAGGACACGCTGTTTCCGACGCTGACCTATATCGGCGGTCCGGCGGAAATCGCCTACTACGGCCAGCTCGGCGGGGTCTACCGGCAGTTCGGCCTGCCCTTCCCCGTGGTCTATCCCCGCGCGTCCCATACGCTGGTGGGCGCGAGGACCGCCCGGATCCTGGAGAAACACGGCCTCGCGATCTCCCACTTCGTCCACGGCATCGAATCCGTGGTCGACCGGAAACTCCGGGAAGAGATGCCGGTACCGGTCACCGAGGGTCTCCGGGCCGCACGGGGCGACGTGGAAGCCCACTACAGGAACCTGAAGGGACACGTGACGTCCATAGATCCCGGACTGAGCCGGATCGTCGAGGCTTCGGAGCGGAAGACCCGCTTCGCCCTGGGCAGGCTGGAAGAAAAGACCCTCCGCGCCCTGAAGAAGGCGGACGGGGTCATGCGCGGCCAGATCATGCGGGCGGACCGCCTGCTGTATCCCAACGGGCACCTCCAGGAACGGGTGGCCAACATCTGGCAGTACGTCGCCCTGCACGGTTTCGACGTCATGAATACCCTCATAGAGACCACGGACGAAACGGACTTCAGACACAGGATGACCCCGCTATGAAACTCGATGTACTCGCCGTATCCCCGCACCCGGACGACGTGGAGCTGCACTGCGGCGGGCTGATGATCCGGTTCGCCGACCTGGGATATGCCACCGGTATCGTCGACATGAGCCTGGGCGAGATGGGTACCCGGGGAACGGTCGACGGACGGAAAGGGGAAGCGGCGGCGGCGGCGGAAGTACTCGGCTTGTCCGAAAGGCTGAACCTCGAATTGCCGGACGCCCGGGTCGGCACCAGCCCGACGCACCGCGACGCCCTTATCGACGCCATACGCCGGTTCCGGCCCGATTTGCTCCTTGTTCCCCACGAGGTCGCCCGCCATCCCGATCACGGGGAGACCGCCCGGCTGGCCTGGGACGCGGCCTTTCTGGCGGGCCTGGAGAAACTCGAGACGGACCACCCGGCCTTCAGACCCCGGAAAGCGGTCTTCTACCTTACCCACCACCGCTACCAGGAACCCCGGCCTTCCTTCATCGTCGACATCACGTCGACGTTCGACCGCAAGATCGAGGCCGTGAAGGCCCACCGGTCGCAGTTCCACGACCCGGACTCCGCCGAACCGGAGACCTTCATCAGCCGGCCCGAGTTCCTTGAAGAGGTCGAAGCCCAGAGCCGTTACTACGGACAGCTGATCGGCGCGCGGTACGGAGAGCCTTTCGTCGTCCGGGAGTACATTTCGATCGACGATCCCCTGGCCCATTTCGTGGGCGGAGGTGGACGCGAAGGCGGAAACCGATGAACATCGGCATTACCTGTTACCCGACCTACGGAGGAAGCGGCGCCATCGCCGCCGAACTGGGACAGGCGCTGGCCCGGAAGGGGCACAGGGTCCACTTCGTGAGCTACTCGATCCCCTTCCGCCTGCAGGAATACAGCCAGAACATCTCCTTCCACAACGTGGAGGTCATGCCCTACCCGCTGTTCAAGTACCCGCCCTACACCCTCGCGCTCGCGGCGAAAATGGCGGACGTGGCCTCCGAGGCGGACCTGGACATACTCCACGTACACTACGCGGTGCCCCATGCCACCTGCGCCTTCCTGGCGCGGCATATGCTGAGCGACCGGGACGTCAAGGTCATCACGACGCTCCACGGCACCGACATCACCCTCGTGGGAAGCGACAAGTCCTTCTACCGGATCACCCGGTTCAGCATCGAGGAAAGCCAGGGGGTCACGGCGGTCTCCGAGTCCCTCAAGCGCGACACGCTGTCCCTCTTCGACATCGAAAAGGACATCCGGGTGATCCCCAATTTCGTCGACGTCGAACGGTTCCGCCGGGGGGACGGCCACTGCGACATCAGCAATTTCGTCGACGATGACGAGAAGGTCATCGCGCACGTTTCGAATTTCCGGCCGGTCAAGCGCATCGGGGACATCATCCGCATGTACGCGGAGGTGCGGCGAGTAGTCAAGTGCAAGCTGCTGCTCGTGGGGGAAGGTCCGGAGCGCATCCCCATGCAGGAACTGGCACGGGAACTGGACCTGGAGGACGGCGTGGTTTTTATGGGAGAGCAGGAGGGGGTGGACCGGATTCTTTCCTGTTCCGACCTGTACCTGCTTCCCAGCGAACAGGAGAGCTTCGGCCTGTCGGCCCTGGAGGCGATGAGCTGCGGCGTCCCGGTGATCGGCGCCAACGCCGGCGGCCTGCCGGAACTGGTGGGCCACGGGGAAACGGGCTACATCACCGAAGTGGGCGACATCGGGCAGATGGCCCGGCACGCCACGGACCTGCTTGCGAACGATGGCTTGCGAGAGGAGGTCGGTCGGCAGGCCCGGCAGCGGGTGTTGGACCACTTCGCGGAAGAGGCCGTGGTCCCGCTTTACGAAGCCTACTACGAAGAGGTGTTGCGGGGATAGACGGAACCCGCGGACAACCCCGTCAGTCCACTTCCGACTTTGCCGCGAGCGACGCGTAACTCACCCTTTTGCCGCGAGCGACGCGTAACTCACGCCCTCACCGCTGTCATGGCTCACCGGCAGGCCCACTTCCTCCCATCCCGGATTGACCACCTGGCCGAAGGGCGTCATCTCGCCGCTGAACCCGCAGCGCATGTTGACGACCGATTGGTATCCCATCGACTGCAGCAGTTCGGCGGCGTGATTGGAACGCTGGCCGGTGCGGCAACCCAGTACCAGCTTCGAATCCTCAGCATAATTTGCTTTCATCACCCGCACGAAATCGGGGTTGGGCGTCATCTGCCCGGTCTGCTCGTCCGCGTGCAGCAAGGGGATGTTCACGGCCGGCGCGGGATGGCCCTGGTCGAATTCGGGGACCGACCGGACGTCGATGTATGCGTAGCCCTCGGATTCGACCAACCTGGCCGCTTCGTCGGGCATGACCTGTTCCACACTCATACGGGAACTCCTTTCAGTTTTCATGTTCGGCGGCGCGGGCCGCCTCGTTACCGACGATTACCACGTCTCCACGATATGGCCGGAGGCTGGAAACCAGATCACGTCGACGCAGTAGGAAAGCGCCACGCCCAGCACGTAACCCACCAGCATGCCGATGAAGAAAGGCTGCGCCTCGCGGTAGAGTCTCGTCCCGCCTAACTTCAGGATCACGGCCTTGATGAGCCAGACGATGAAGATCGAAGTGGCGATCATGCCGATCGCCCAGGTCTTGGCGACGGCCCAGCCGATGGGATGCAAGGGCCACCAGTGGAAGTTGTGGTGGGCCAGGATCAGCAGCCAGGCGATGAATGCGCCAATCCCGAGCCCCAGGTACTCCCCGCCGGTAAGCTGGGTCTGGTTGTTGATCCACGTCGCCAGGGTCTCGTATCCTCGCTTCGCGTTGCCGAAGGCATCCTTGAACCCGTCCGCCCCGGTCGTATCGTAACCCAGGAAGACGGTGTAGACGACCGATATGACCGCAGCCATGAGGAGGGCCGAGATGATGACTGGGAAAATCCCACGCCGGGCCCCGCCGATCTCGTCGCCCATCTTGTTGACGTGGGCCATGGCGCACATGCCCAGTGTCCGCCAGTTCCGCGAGAAGGTCTGTGACAGGGTCAGAATGGTGAGGTCCGCCCGGTGCAGGTTCGCCGATCCGAAGGAGAAAACGGTGAATTCGTGGGCGTTGTAAGGCAGGTCCAGGTAGATCAGCCCCGCTTCCGCCACCACACGGGTGACTCCAAGAAAGAGCAGCATGCAGGTTGCCAGCAGCGTGGCCGCGGCTGCCAGGGACATCCCCATGCTGATCAGGAAGAAGAACATGTAGACGATGCCGAACACCACACCCGCCATGGCGGTCCGGTACGAGAAGAACTCCCCCGAATCGTCGATGTCGTGCCCCCGTCCAATGGCCTTCCTCACCACGTCGTAAAGGTGGCGGCGCGCCATCCAGAGCCCGAACAGCGTGAACATGAAGAATCCGCCCAGATGCTGCGCCGTGACGATTTCAGCCGTCTTCGGAATGCCGAACCGGCTCATGACGCCGATCTGGATCGGGGCCAACAGGAAGAATACCCAGATGCTGAACAGGATGTTCAGTTCGGTGAAGAATCCAATGGCGATGAAAGCGAAATTGATCTTGAACTGAATCGGCGGGAAGGATTCGGCCAGGGTGATCGGTATGCGGTAGTCTCCGCCCAGTCTGATCGGCGGTACGAAATCAAAGTATGAGGCGATGTTCCACAGGATGACGAAGAGGGGTATGGAAAACCCGTACCAGAAGACTTTCGAACGGGCAATCCGGGGCAGCACGGAGCCGCTTTCGTCCTCCTCGACGAGCAGCAGGGGAACGCGGGCCAGCGGAAAGGTCAGCCGCTCCCTTTCGATCCACTGCTTCCGCAGGATCACCATGAGCGAAGCGCTTGCGAAGAAGAGGGCCAGGAAGAAGGTGCCCCACCAGCTCATGGGGATGACCCAGTCCCGCCAGGGGATGACACCCGTAGACGGCAGGCCCTCGTAAAACCAGTGCACGGCGCGCCGCTCATCGGGGATGATCAGCCAGGTCGGGAGGAATTCGAAGAACAGCTCCACGTACCTGTTTTCGGAATTCGCGTAGTAGTGGGGTATGGAGGGAACGGCGACCCAGTAGGTGGTAAAGGTCCACCCCGGTATGGCCGAGGCCGTGAACACGATGAAGAAGATGATAATCAGTTCAGGCGCGGTGAAAACCCGCGTAGGCGCGAAACGCTTCAACAGGCCGTTTATGACAAAAACGACCAGCATGAACGGGAAGAGCGCCGCCATGGGCATGTGGGTTATGGACAGGTAGGAGGAGTGGGCCTCGAAGGCGGAATGCACGACCCACCACGCCATGAACGCGGAGAGTGCCAGTCCGAGCCCCACGGCCCGGAGCGTCATCCCCGAGGCCAGGCCCCCATGCCGGGCGGGCGCGCCCGCTCCGTGAGGATGGGAATCCGGCTTTCCGGACGGCGCGGAAGACCGCTCGCGTACACTCATGGGACGGGTCGCTTGAGGGAATGGAATGTACTGGATTTACAGGACGTTCATCGGTCGTTCACCGGTCGTTCACCGGTCGATCTTCGGTCGTTCCGGGATGCGCACAATGTATCTGCCTGCCGGGGTCCGATCAAGGACTAAAAACGGCTGCCGACGGGCGGGCGGCGGGCGGCGGACAGGCCTGCTGGAACGCCGCTGTTTCCCTTGACACCCGTACTTGCGCGCCGTACCATGGACGAGGTTTTTGGCCGTTGTTTTTCGGCCGTTGTTTTCCCACTGAAAAGGACCGTTTTCATGCAGTATCTGCTCACCGGCGGATATGGTTGCATCGGTTCGTGGATCGTGAAGAACCTGGTCGACGACGGACACGATGTCGCCATCTACGACCTGGTGGAACACACCGCCCGCATGGCGCTCATCATGGACGAGGATCAGATCGCCCGGGTCCGGTTCATCGAGGGTGACATCGCCGACGGGACCCACTTCACCCGCGTGGTCGGAGAAACGGGAGCGTCCCGCATCATTCACCTGGCCGGACTGCAGGTGCCCGTGTGCCGGGCCGACCCCATCAAGGGCGCCACGGTCAACGTAATCGGCACCCTGAACGTCTTCGAGGCGGCGAAATCCCACGACGACATCGTGGAGCGCGTCGTCTACGCGAGTTCCGCGGCTGTCTACGGCATGGAGGACGACTACGATGCGGGTCCGGTCGGCAACGACGCGGTGCTGCGGCCCGTCACCCACTACGGCGTCTTCAAGCAGTGCAACGAGGCAAACGCGCGGGTATATTTCCTCGACCATGGCATTTCCAGCATCGGTCTTCGGCCATGGACCGTGTACGGGCCGGGCCGGGACTTCGGACTGACCTCCGACCCCACGAAGGCGGTCAAGGCCGCCCTGTTGAACCGTCCGTACGTGATCGGGTACGGCGGGCGTAACAACATGCAGTACGTGAACGACACGGCGCGAACCTTCATCCGCTGCGCCCAGGCCGCCAACGATGGCGCCGGGGCCTACAGCATCCGCGGCGACGTCGTGACCATCGACGAGGTCATCGCGTCCATCGAACGCGTCGTTCCGGGTTCGGAGGGACTCATTTCCCACCTGGATCTGAACCTGCCCATCGCGCCCGACCTCGATGACCGCGCCATCCAGGAGGACGTGGGCGAGATCCCCTACACGCCGCTGGACGAGGGGATCAGGGAGACCTGGGACGTATTCCGCCGCCATCACGAGGCCGGCACGCTGAGCACGGACGACCTGTAGGGACAACCGTCGTACTGCGGCTTCGCAGACCCGACGGACCGAAACCCATCGATCGGACCTGTATATCAAATTGCAGGCGGTGACCGAATGATGCTGGAATGCCAGATACAGGCCATGCGGACGGACGGCTGGTGCGTCCTGGACAACATTATCCCCGAAGACAGGCTGGCCGAGACACGCGACCGGGTCATCGCCTCCACCAACCGCCACCGGAATCCCGACGCACCCGCGAACATCGGCCACGTGAGTGGTTTCCTCAAGTACGACCAGTCGCTGGCGCCCTGGCTCGCGGACCGGCGGTTACTCGACCTGGCCGGCGCGCTGCTCGGACGCCATTTCCGCATCTCCTTCACCACGGCTACGATCAACGAGCCCGGAAACGACCGCGGAGGCTGGCACGCGGACTGGCCCTTCAACCAGCGGAACGCGGGACATGTGCCCGCTCCGTACCCGGACGCGGTCATGCACCTCACGACCATCTGGATGCTCTCCTCATTCACCGGCGAGAACGGAGGCACACTCATCGTCCCGGGCAGCCACCGCAGCGACAACAACCCCACCGGCAACAACGGGATACCTCCCGACGAACCCCATCCGAGCGAACTGAACGTGACCGGCGAGGCGGGAAGCGTCCTCGTCATGGACAGCCGGCTCTGGCATTCCACGGCCGCCAACTCCTCCCGGGATCCGCGCGTGGCCGTCGTCGTCCGCTACGCGCCCTGGTGGCTGAACCTGAACGTGCTGCGGCCCGGTTCGGAAGACCGCCGGATCCTGGTGGACGAGACCGGCGGAACGGAAAACCTGGTCCCCACCCTCCCCAGGGACGTCTTCGACAGCCTGCCCGGCGAGCTGAAACCTCTCGTATCTCACTGGGTGGGGTAGGACGTCCGTATACCTCAGCCGTATACCTCAGCCGTGTACCTCAGCAAGACATTCCCTGGGTCCCTGTAACATTATACCTCTCGCATTAGTCTAATGTTTAAGAATCGCAGCAAACCATTTCGATTCTAAACATCTCGATTGGAGGAGGTTATGAGCCGGACTGGAGTTGTCGCGGTATTATGTGCGTGCGTTTGGATTTCAAGCGCGTGCAACACCCGGGAGTTCGGATTCGAGCGCGACGGGCAGATGAACGGTATTAAGCGTGATGGGCAGGACTATACCGAGACCTTTCGGCAGAATTACGAGGTCAACCCCGGGGGTACACTGACGGTCGATGCCGAATTGGGGGCAATTCACATTAAAAGCTCAATCCTAAATGAAGTAGATGTCCTGGTGAGAAAGCGATATCGGGCAACCGATGCAGGCCAGATTCGAAAAGCATTCAGTAATGTCGAAGTCGGAATTGAACAGACGGATAACGATGTACGAATCGATGTCGACCGAATCGACGACAACGCAGAGAATTGGTTTTGGCAGGAAAAAACCCGCGTGGAAATCGAAGTAACGGTTCCCGTGGAATTCAATCTGGACCTCAGTACGATTAGTGACAGTATCGAGACTGGAAACATCAAAGGAGACGTGACGGCCGAAACGCTTTCCGGGATCGTTTCGACCGGTCCAACCGAAGGTAATTTGAGCATAGAAACGACCAGCGGGCATATCAGAGCCGGTCGCGTAGTAGGCAGGGTACATACCAAAACACTGAGTGGGAGCATCGAAATTGGACCGGTGAATGGTAACGCGACACTCTCTTCAACCTCTGGCAGAATCGAAACAGATATCGTAAAGGGAGATCTGAACGCCGAATCCTTAAGTGGGCACATCAAGATCGGACCCGTGAATCGTGACGCGACGCTCTCTTCCACCTCAGGCAGAATTGAATCTGATACCGTTAAGGGAGATCTGAACGCTGAGACCTTAAGTGGTAACATCAGGATTGGACCTGTGAATGGTGACGCGACGGTCTCTTCGACCTCGGGGAATATAAAAACTGGCCATGTGGGGGGAAAATTGGAAACCTCGACCCTCAGCGGCAAAATCGAAAGTAGTTTCCATACACGGTAACGCCGTGCCCGGCACGGTCGAAGGAAACCTCCAGCGGCGACGCAACTATTTCATCATTGCCGGAGTCTTAGTCGCAGAACCGAAAGCTCGATGAACTTTAACCTAACCACACCAGGAATAGGGTCCCATGAATGCGTTTTGGAAACTGTCGGTCGCTTGCGTATGTATAGTGGTGAATTTGAATGCAGCCGCGCAGGATACACAGGAAACCGAGATGATGCGAACTAACCAGGGATTCGTGGAGAGCATCACGGCGGCGTACACCGTCGATCCCGGCGGCGAGCTGATTATCGATGCCGACTTCGGATCGGTTCGGATCGAGACCGCGACCACCGACAAGGTGGAAATCCTCGTGGAAAAGCAGCGGAAGGAAGGCACTGAAGACGAGGCCCGCCGCGCCTTCGAAGATGTGGAGGTAACCACGGAACAGCGGGGCAACGACGTGCACGTCCGTGTCGACCATTCGCGATGGTTGGGACGCAACGGCATGTCCATCGAGATGAAGGTCCAGGTGCCATATACCTACAATCTGGATATCGAGACTGCAGGAGGCAGCATAATAATCGCGGACCTGGACGGCGAGATCGGGGCGAAGACGGCGGGCGGAAGCATCCGGATCGGCGCCACGCAGGGGGACGTGAACGCCCGGACCCTGGGTGGAAGCATCCGCATCGGCCCGACCGAAGGGGGCGTGTCCGCGAAGACCCTGGGCGGCAGTATAGATATAGGTGACGCTAAGGGTGACGTGTCTGCCCAGACGATGGGCGGGAGCATCCGCGTCGGACGCACCGAAGGTGACCTGACCGCCTACACCATGGGCGGAAACATCACCGTGGAATCCGCTACGGGCAAAGTGTCGGCCAAGACCCTGGGCGGCAAAGTCAGGGTCGGTTCCACGTAACAAGCCGCTGTCAACGGCAATACCGTTTGTTTTGACAATTGGGAGGAATGATGCGTCTATTATTAAACCTGGTTGGTGTCGGTCTGCTCGTTGCCTCGGCATACGCATGCAGCGCACAGGAGGTCACGTTTATGCGCGACGGTATGGGTCACGTAGAAAGAACCCACCAGAAATACGCGGTGGATGGGGCCGGCACGTTGACCGTAGAGACCGACTTCGGATCGATCCGTGTCGAAAGCTGGTCCAACGACGAAGTGGACGTCGAGGTGGAAAAACGTCGGACGGGTATCAGCGAAGCCAGCGCCCGCGACGCCTTCGATGAAGTATCGGTGGATATTTCCCAACGGGAGAACGACGTCGACATCCGGATAGAGCGCGATCGGAAATACGGGAACGAAGGAATATCGGTGGATGTACAGGTCAAGGTGCCGGAAACGTACAGCCTGGACCTCAAGACCTCGGGCGGCGACATCGATGTCGGAGACCTGCGGGGTGACGTGCTTGCCCGCACCTCGGGCGGCGATATCAACGTTGGCAACGTTACGGACGCCGTGATCCGGGTTCACACGTCAGGTGGAGATGTGACCGTAAAGGGAGGTGCAAGGGAGACGAAGGTGTCCACCTCCGGCGGGGATATCGAGATTCGTGACGCACGGGGCGCGGTGGATGCGACCACCTCGGGCGGTGACGTCACGATCGGCGACGCGGCCGGCGAAGTGTCGGCCAAGACCTCGGGCGGCGACATCAAGATCGGCCGTACGGACGGTGAAGTGACGGTGAGAACTTCCGGTGGCGATATCAAAATAGATCAAGCCGGGGGAAACACCGATGCGACTACCTCGGGCGGAGACATCAGGATAGGCCATACCACGGGAGAAGTGAAAGCGAAGACTTCCGGCGGCGACATCACGATCGAGCGAGCCGATGGCGAGGTGGACGTGCATACCTCGGGTGGCGACGTCACCATCGACAGCGCCGAAGGAAGATTGAAGGCGGGCACCTCGGGCGGCGATATCTCGATCGGCAATGCGACGGGCGGGGGCGTGACGGCGAAGACCTCGGGCGGCGACATCGAAGCCGGTTTAACGGCGACGGTAAGCGCGCTGGAGGAAGACTGGCTGTTGCAATCGTCCGGTGGGGAGTTGACCATCCGCATTCCCGAGGATCTTCAAGCCTCGCTCGAAGCGGAGATCCAGATCGGTAGTTCCTGGTTCGGACGTGACAAGGAATATCGTATCGATTCGGATTTCAACCTGGACGAGCAGGACGATGGCGGTCGTAACGGTAAAACCGTAAGGGCCACCGGCGATATCAATGGCGGCGGACATCTCATCAGGCTCAAGACAAGCGATGGCGATATAAGGATTCAGAAAGTGTCGTCCTGAGCCCTTGACGGGTGCGGACCTGACTTCTCGGTTCAGGCCGCGCCATCAGGCCGCGCCCAGATACCCCGCGAGTTGCTCGGGCATGATGTTCCCGCCGCTGAGCAGCGCCACGACCTTTTTGCCCTCCAGAGATACGATGCCGTTCAGCAGGGCGGCGACGCCGACCGCGCCTCCCGGCTCGACTACAAGTTTCGTCGTCCCGATCAGGTACTTCACCGCGTCGATCGCCTGTTCATCCGATACCAGGACCATCTCGTCCACGTAGGCCATTACGTGCTCGAAGGTAAGGTCCCCGGGGCGGGGCGCCACGAGTGAATCGCATACCGTGTCCGGTTCCGGCACCTCGCAGATCTCCTTCTTCATAAAAGACCGGTAAACCGCCTGCGACCCTTCGGGTTGTACCCCGATCACCTTCACCGCGGGGTTCAACGTTTTCACGGCCGTGGCAACGCCGCCGATCAGGCCCCCGCTGCTCACGGGGACGATCACGGCGTCAAGATCCGAAGCCTGTTCCATGATCTCGGCGCCGATGCTGCCATGGCCCCGAACGACGTTCGCGTCTTCCCAGGTGTTGATCGCGGTGATGCCCCGTTCCCTGCCCAGCCGGTCCAGCGTGTCCCACCTTGCCTGGTTGCGGTTTTCGCACAGCACCGCTTCGGCGCCGTAGTCCATCGTGCGCCGCACCTTGTAGGACGAGGTCTTTTCCATCATCACGATCGCCGTCGGAATCCCGAGCAGCGTGCCCATGTAGGCGAACGCCGTCGCGAAATTACCGGAGGATGAGATCGCGGCGCCCTTCCTCTTCTGGTCCGCGGTAAGGCGGTTCAGGATGGTATAGGCCGCGCGCGTCTTGTAAGACCCCGTCACCTGCAGGTTTTCCGCCTTCATCCAGACGTCCGCGCCGGTCTGATCGGAAATCGTACCTGAATGCAGGACGGGCGTATATACGACCTCCGGCGGAAGTTCCTTTCTCGCCTGTTCGATTTCTTCCAGGTTGATCAGCATCGCTATACCCTTCCGATCACCGATTTCATGCCTGATATGGCGCACGCGCGATGTGGCGCACGCGCGATGTGGCGCGCTGGCAAAGCCCGGTACCGTACGGTCGCCCGGGCGTGGTTAGATGATGGCATCAGCGTGATAAAAGTGCAAGGGCAAACTGGCGCGGCCGATACGACAAACTTGGCAGCCCTGGTATTACCTATCTTCCCGTTGCAAGCAACCGTGGGGACGCGCATATTCCGGTATGGGGTTACTTCCGGCTTTGGATGGAGGCACTATCGATGAACCGCATCATTTCACTTCTGCCCAGTAGTACCGAGATCATCTGCGCCTTAGGCTGCGCCGAGCGCCTCGTTGGCCGTTCTCACGAATGCGACTATCCTCCCGATGTCGCCCGGCTGCCCATTTGTACCTCTCCGAAATTCGATCCGGACGGCACCTCGTACCAGATCGACCAGCGGGTCAAAGCCATCCTGCAGGAAGCAACCTCGGTATATCGGTTAGACGCCGATCAGCTCGATGAGCTGGCTCCGGATCTGCTGGTGACGCAATCCCATTGCGAAGTCTGCGCCGTCAGTCTCCGGGATGTCCAGGAAGCGGCCTTCCAACTGGTACGTTCCAGGCCGAAGATCCTGTCATTGCAACCGAATACGCTGGACGAAGTGTGGCACGACATAGAAAAGGTGGGCTCCGCACTGGGCAAGGAGGACGAAAGTAGCGTTCTGGTAGATCAGCTGAACGAACGGTTGCGCACGATAGCCGACCGCGCCCGGAGAACGGAAAACACCCCGCGAGTGGCCTGCATCGAGTGGTTCGATCCACTGATGGCCGCGGGAAACTGGATTCCCGAACTGGTGGAAATCGCCGGTGGCCATAACATCTATACCTCGAATGGGGAACATTCACCGTACCTCGCGTGGGAAGACATGGTCGAAACCCAGCCCGACATCATCATCCTGATGCCCTGCGGTTTCGATATGCACCGTTCGCGAATCGAGTCGCCTTCGCTCACACGTCAATCGCCATGGCAAAACCTGCATGCCGTACAGAAGGGGCAGGTATTCTTTACCGACGGCAACCAGTTCTTTAACCGTCCCGGACCGCGCCTGGTTGAATCGGCAGAGATTCTGGCAGAGATTATCCACCCAGGCGTCTTCGGCTCGAAACACGAGCACACCGGGTGGGAACGATGGAGGGTGTCCTAGCACACCGGATGCTGAACTGGACAAATCGGAAGTGGGCGGCTATATTCCGCCCGCCTCGATATCTGGCGTATCACTTGATATCTGGCGTATCACTTGAAGAAGCGACGGATGTAAGTTGTAGAATATAAGACTGTGCCCATCGTAAGTGACGTGACTGCTGATTGTAACCTGTTGTCCGATGCTGGAGGAATTAATGCCAATATTCCCACCCGTCCGCAAAACCGGCGGCACTTGTTTCATCTTGGCCTGTCTGCTGTTCCTCCCAGGCATCACGGGGGCGCAATCGCCCCAGGATCGGACCGCGACCGAAACGGACATGACGGAATCCGTAGTGGCCATGACGGGGGAAATCGAAAGGACATCGAATCCTCGACCGTTCAGCGTTCCTCTTCCCGTATCCAAGTCGCCCTTCGACTATAGGACCCTGGATCCCGAGGACTATATGCTGGAGGCCAGACGGGTTAATGCTGCCATCCAGGTGGACGGCCATCTGGACGAAGCCGAATGGCAGCAGGCGGATGTCGCCAAAGATTTCTTCCAGCTCGAGCCGGTTGAGGGCGCACCGGCCACTTATCCCACCGAAGTCCGTGTAATGTACGACGACAAGAACCTGTACGTGGGATTCGTCTGCTTCGACCCGAATCCGGAGCAGATCATGGCGCCGGACATGCAACGCGATACGAGAATGAGCTGGTCGAACGACATGGTCACGGTCGTCATCGCATCGCTCGACCACTACCGCGAAGCCTTCGAATTCCAGACCAATCCCAACGGCGCCCGGTCCGACTCCTTCGTCAGCGCCGAAGGCAATAACTCCGACCGTGACTGGAACGGGCTGTGGAACGCGGCCAGCCAGATCTATGATTACGGATGGTCGGCCGAGTACGTGATCCCCTTCCATACCCTCAGGTTTCCGCGACGCCGCGATCAGACGTGGGGCATTAACTTCGGACGCCGCATTCAGCGCACCCGGGAGGAATCGTTCTGGGTTCCACTGAGCCTGAGGGACGGTGACCAGGCGCTCTATCGCTTCGGCAAGGGCGGCCGGCTGACGGCCCTGTCCGACATCACGCCGGGCGGGCGGGTGCAGGCGACGCCCTTCACCGTACTCGGCGGCCAGTCTTCCCGGTTCACTGAATCCGCCCCGTCGCCCGTCCAGCCCATCGCGGCGACGGCCCTCGACAACGACATGCAGCGGAAACTGGGCGGCGACCTGAAGGTCAGCGTTACTTCCGGGATGACGCTGAACGCCACGGTCAACCCCGATTTCGCCCAGGTGGAAGCGGACGATGAGGTCGTGAACCTTTCCCGCTTCGAATTCCAGTTCACCGAAAAGCGGCCCTTCTTCCTGGAACGCAGCGATATCTTCACCTTGAACGAGCGGCCGCAGCGCCGCGGACCTCAGCGCAACTTTGGCGACCTGACGCCCCAGCTCTTCTTCAGCCGGCGCGTTGGCCGGCAGTTGCCGGACGGACAGACCGTTCCCATCGACCTCGGGATGCGCCTTACCGGCAAGTTCGGTCACACGACCGTAGGGTTCCTGAACGTCCAGACCCGGGAGACCCGGTACGACGACGACGGAGAGGAGAAGACGGAACCGCTGACCAACTGGCAGGCTTTGCGAGTACGGCAAGACTTTGGATCACGGTCCAGCGTGGGCATGCTGGCCACCTTCAAGGAACCGAATCCCCGGTTCGACGACCGTGTCGGAATGGCCCTGCCACGGTACGCGGAATCGGACTACAACAGGGTGTTGGGGTTCGACCTGAACCTGGCCTCACAGGCGACCAATCACCGGGGACAGATCACCTTCGCCAAGAGCTGGACGGATACGGTGAGCACCAGCAACCAGGACTGGACCTTCCGGGTTATCGAACGGTGGCAGAATCGTTGGCTGATGTACGGCGTTTCCTTCCTGGATATCGGGGAGGACTTCATCAGCCAGACCGGGCTGGTACGGGACGAAGGCCTGCAAAGGGTCGGGGGTGGACTTACGGCCAACACTTTTCTGCGCCGGTTCGGCATACGTCGCATCAGCGGGGGCTTTCGGAGTAATTACGTGACCCGGAAGGACACGGGCTTCTCCGATGCCGATTCCTGGTCCTTCCAGCCCAACGTGTTCCTGGAACTGGAGCGGGGTCTGTGGATTTCCGCCTCGTACGACATGCGATTCGATACACTGAGCAAAACGACGCGTATCGCCGGTGTGCATTTCCCCGAGGGATCCTATTCCTACAACCAGGCAAACATGTTCCTCTTTACCGACAGCGGCCGGAAAGTCTCCTTACAGGGCAATGTCCGGTTCGGTCGATTCTACGGTGCCGATCTGCTCAGTATTTCGAGCGAACTGTCCCTAAAGCCGAATCCCCGTTTCGCACTGGAACCGGGCATCACCCGCAGCCAGGTCGACCGGGGCAATCGAGAGGGGCTGGAGGACGACGAATACGATCATCGTACCCAGCTCATACCGAGCGTCCGGATGAGTTACGCATTCACGCCGAACCTTTCGTTCTCCTCCTTCATCCAGTTCAACGCGGACCGGCAACGGGAGATCGACGACTTCCACACGAATACGGTAACGATGAATCTCCTTCTCGCCTACCGGTCGCCCTTCGGCCACTCGTTCTTCCTGGCCTTCAACCAGTTCCGTGACGACGACCTCGATACCGACGGAAGCTTCGGGGTCTACGAACGGACGCCGCTAAGGCTGCGGGACCAGCAGATCGTGGCCAAGGTCTCCTACCTGTTCAACCTGTAGGCCGACTCCATCCGTACGGACACCGGCAATTATCCCTTAGCAACTAACAGTCAGGTTCAGGGAACTATATCCTTGCCGTTTATGACCTGCCTTCTTATTAATGAAGACAACCCGGAATGAACGGTTTATTATGAATTTACAGAGACAAATTACCGTGGCTTTCGCGCTTTCGATCTGCCTGCTCCTCGCCGCGCACGGCGAAGCGGCGGCACAGGATCGGAGGGATTCCGGCTGGTACGTCTCAGGCGGACTCGGTGGTAATTTCGCATACGGCCTGGACCAGTCGGGCTCGAACACGGAGTCCACGTGTTATCCCACCAGCGCCTGCTTCGATATGATTCTGCGGGACATTCCCGGCTACCGGTGGCGTTACGACCCGTCCGCCGACCGGGGTATCGGTTTCGATGCGGCCGTCGGTCGGGTGTTCGACCGCACCCGTATCGAGGTCGCGTACGCGCATCGGAAAAACAAGGTCGATCAGGGCCCGCCCCTGGAGATAACTTACCTCGACGGCAGCTCGGCGGGCGCCAGTTCCTTCCTCGGTCTGGGACTTGTTCAGGCTACCAGCATGAATTTCTTTGAAGACCTCGTGACGAGAACTGTGACCCTGAATGCCTACTACGATCTTCCCTTCGGTCCGAGCAGGATCACGCCTTACGTGGGGGTGGGAACCGGCATTGCGTTCGTAGAACTGACCAGGATCTTCTTTTCAATCGAATACAGCGATCCATCCGGAGAGGGAACGATCTACGATCCCCCGCTGTCCTTCTACAACAGCAAGCAGGATACCAGGTTATCCGATACGGTATTCGCGGGGCATGTGTACGCGGGCGCCGACTACGGCTTGAACGACCGTGCCGCAGTCGGCCTTAAAGCGGCCTATTCGAGGGTGGACGACGTCGAACACATCGGGACGTACGAGTACCATCCCCACTTCGATACGGATCCTTCGCTTACAAACAAAAACACGTTCAGTGCCACGAACCACTGGTCCCTGACACTGAACGTGCGTTTCCTGTTTGGAAATTGACCCTTCTTATCCCGTGGAATCGACGAAGACCTGGTGCGCGCTGCGGTCCTTGCCGGCATCCTGCGCATGCTGGTATGACCGGTGCTCGGACGGCTTGCCGAGCGAGGTAAGGGCCAGCATTTTCTCCGCGGTCTTCGTGGCCACGTAGGGCCGCCGGATGTCCGTAGGGTTCGCCTGGATGTGCTGCTTCCACGCGCCCAAGTCCGTCTTGGCCTGGATCAGTCCCTTGATCATCCCCATGTCGTTCAACATGGCCACGTCGTCGGCAGGTCCGAGCATGATGGCGCCGGTGATCGTGGAACCGTCCCAGATCAGCTTCCGGTAGACCGGACGATTGGCGTTTATGACCTCGGTGACGTCGCCGTCGCCGGACCAGTCGCCGAAACTGGCGCACTGCAGGCCGCACACGTCCAGGATGTTCATCAGCAGGCTGCCGGGATACTCCACGTCCTGGCCGGCCATGTTCGCGCCCGCGATCCGGCCGTGGTCGACGGCGGTGGGCTGAATGGCGTGCACCGCCTGGCTTCCGGTGGACAGGTCCGGTCCTTCGGCCACGTCACCCGCCGCATACACGTTGGCCACGTTGGACTGGCACCGGTTGTTGACCAGGACGCCCTGATTGGTCTCGATGCCCGATCCATCGAGAAAGCCGATATTGGCCTTGATCCCCGTGGCGACGATGACCACGTCCGCCCGGGTGGACGAGCCATCGGAAAGCTCCAGGGTCTTCACGCCGTCGTGGCCGTGATCGATGGCCTGCACGCTCACGCCTGTGTGGACTTCGACGCCCTGGGACTCGAGCCAGGAACCCACCAGGGAAGCGCCCTGGGCGTCCAGCATGCGAGGCAGCACCTGGTCTTCCAGTTCGATCACCTTCAGACGGGCGCCGCGCTTGTGCATCGCGTTGAGGATGATGAATCCGATGAACCCGGCCCCGATGAAGGCCACCTCGGCATCGCTTCCCAGGGCTGCCACGGTCTTTTCCGCGTCGGCCACGGTCCAGAGATTATGGACGCCGTCGCCGTCCGCGCCGGGTATGTTCAGCTTCTGAGCGGATGATCCCGTAGCGATCAGCAGGTTGTCGAAGGGCACCATGGATCCGTCGCTGAGCGTGAGCATGCTCGCGTGGGGATTCACCTCGGAGACGCTGACCCCGAAGCGGGTCTTCACCCCCAGCCTGCCGAAATAGTCGTCGTCCCCGGTATTAACCTGATCGACCGGGATGTTCCCCGAGATATAGTAGGGCAGGGCCATGCGGGAGTAGGCCGGTTCGTCGGAGATCAGGGTGATGGACGCGTCCGCGTCGTAACCGCGGATCGTTTCGATGGCATTCATCCCGCCCGGTCCGCCGCCTATAATCACGTGTTCTGTCGCCATAATCCGCTCCTTCTAAAGAAAGTACCTGAAAACAAAGTACAGATCATCCGTGGTTTGGTGGTCATCCGTGTTCGGGTTTCGTCACGCGAGCCCCAGTTCCATCAGTTTTTCCCTGGTGGGCTGTCCGTCCGCCGTCCAGCCCCGGGCCGCGTAGTAGTCCGGCAGCATGGCGTCGAGATCGACGGTCACCCCCGCCGAAGGCCCTTCCTTGTGGGCTTCTTCCATCAGTCTTTTCGGCAACGTGTCATCGGCCGCGGTGAGACCGGCCTTCAGGTTCCACAGCCGTTCGATGTTCCAGATCCGTTCGCCGATATGCACGAAGTCGTCCATGGTGTATTCCACGCCGGTGGCCGCGGACAGCACGGGGATCAGGTCGTCCAGGGGCGCGCCCGCCGTGGTGAACATGCAGATGCCCGTGGCGTCATGTGCCGTGGTCCGGTTCTGCTCCTCGGCCACCCAGACCGACTTCCCGTCGGTACCGTGGGGATCGTACTCGCCGCTGGTTTCGATGCCGGGCGTCCAGGCCCTCAGGTGACAGGCACCGCGGTTGCAGGTGGCATAGGCCACGCCCATGCCCTGGAATCCCCGGGGATCATAGGCCGGGAACTCCTGCCCCTTGACGCCCATGAAGTACTCCGGATGCTCGAACTTGTCGGTCATCCGCTTGGAGCCTTCGGCCAGTTCGTCGCCGAAGCCTTCCCGGAATCCCGTGGCTTCCGTCATGGCGACCAGGGCCTTGCCGTCTCCGAACCGTAGCGCCATGCCCGTCTGCTCATCGCTCAGCAGGCCCCGCTCGTACATTTCCATGGCCGTGGCCAGCGTGGCGCCCATGGAAATGGGGTCCATGCCCAGGTCGTTGCACAGGTAGTTGGCCATGACGATGGCGTCCATGTCGTCCACGCCGCAGTCGGCCCCCAGCGACCAGAGGTTTTCGTACTCCGGTCCCTCGCCGGCGACCTTCCAGTTGCGGGGATGCATGTTGACCATGTACTTGTCGGCGTTGGGGGACACCTGGGTCACGCGGCCGCAGGCGATGTTGCAGGCGAAGCAGGCCTTGTTGGCGATCAGCCAGTTATCCTTGATGCTCTCCCCGTTGATCGCCTCGGTGCCTTCGAACTGGCCGGCCGTGAAATTGCGCGTCGGCAGGCCGCCGAAGGTGTTGACCAGGTCGACCGTGGGCGCCGTGCCCAATTCCGTAAGTCCCTGCCGACCGGGACTCTCCGCCAGATGTTCGTGGTAGGACCAGATGGCGGACATGTAATCCCGGGGCCGTGCGACCCGCACGCCCTGGTTGCCCCGGACGGCGATCGCCTTCAGGTTCTTGGAACCCATGACGGCACCGACGCCGGAACGGCCGGCCGCCCGGTGCTTGTCGTTGACGATGCACGCGAACCGCACCAGGTTCTCGCCTGCCGGTCCGATGCCGGCCACCCGTAACTCGGGCATGCCGGTCTCTTCTCGGATGGCGTCCTCGGTCTCCGAGACCACCTTGCCCCACACGCCGGCGGCGTCGCGGATCTCGACGCGGTCATCGTCGACGAGGAGGTAGCACGGACGGTCCGCACGGCCTTCCACGATCACCATGTCGTAGCCGGCGAACTTGAGCTCCGGGCCCCAGTGTCCGCCCGAATTGGACGTGGTGATTGCGCCGGTGAGCGGTCCCTTGGTGACCACCATGTAGCGGGCGCCGCAGGAGGCGTTGGTGCCCGTAAGCGGTCCGGTGGCCATGATCAGCTTGTTGTCGGGACCGAGGGCGTCGACCGAGGGATCCATCTCCTCGTAGAGGTACCGGGCGGCCAGTCCGCGGCCGCCGATGTATTCCTCGGCCCAGTCCAGTCTCAGGGGCTCTTTGGTCGCCTTGCCCCGCGACAGGTCCACCCGCAGGATATGGCCGGCCCACCCGTGTGTCATGAAGAAACTCCATTCCTCGGCTCAGGCCGGGTGATGCGGGGCCGCGCCCCGGTCACCTGACCCGGGAGCACGCCCTGCGGATCACCCTGGTTCAAAAGCCGGATCGGGCGCTACGCCAGTCCCAGCGACGCCAGTTTCTCCTGAGTGGGTTCGCCTTCCGCGTTCCAGCCGCGGATTTCGTAGTATTCCGGCAGCATCTCGCCGAGTCGGTTCACTTCGCCCTTGGTCGGCCCGTCGGGGATCGGCTCTTCGAGCAGCCGCTTCGGCAGCGTGTCGTCCTTGCCCGTGAAGCCCGCCCGCTGGTTCCACATGCGCTCGATGTTCCAGACGCGCTCCCCGACCTCAAGCAGTTCGGGCACCGTGTAGGAGATGCCGGTCACCGCCTCGAGCTGGGGCTGTATCTCATCCAGGCCCACGCCGAAGGTGAGGAACAGGCAGAGGCCCGACGCGTCCACCGTGCAAGTGGCGTCCTGGAAGATCTTGGTGATCTCCGCCTTGCCTTCCGTCACGGCCGGATCCATCTTCTCCGGGATCCCCAGGATCTCGGGGGCGACCGTGTAGCTCTTCAGGTGGCAGGCGCCCCGGTTCGAGGTCGCGTAGCCCAGGCCCATGCCCTGGATCGCCCGGGCGTCGTAGGCCGGGAATTCCTGGCCGCGCACGCCCATGAAGAACTCGGGCCGGTTGAACTTGGCGGTCATGCGCTTGGAGCCCTCGGCCAGTTCATCGCCGAAGCCTTCGCGGTAGGCCGCCTTTTCCGTCATGGCGACGAGCGCATCACCGCTCCCGAAGTTCAGCGGCATGCCGGTCTGCTCATCGCTCACGGCGCCGCTTTCGTACAGCTCCATGGCCGCGGCCAGCGTCGCCCCGAAGGAGATCGGGTCCATGCCCAGTTCGTTGCACATGGCGTTCGCCTTGATGAGCGCGTCCAGGTCGTTGATGCCGCAGTCGGCGCCCATGGCCCAGGCGTTCTCGTACTCCGGTCCTTCCACCGCGATCTTCCAGTTGTGGGGCCGGGTGGTCACGGTGAACTTGTCCTGCGCCTCGCCCGGCAGCTGAGACACCCTGCCGCAGGCGATCGTGCAGCCGAAGCAGGCCTTGTTGGCCACCAGCCGCGTATCGGCCAGGGTCTCCCCGCTGATGTTGTCCGCGCCTTCGAGCTGCGAGACCTGGTGGTTGTTCGTCGGCAGTGCGCCGCTCTCGTTGATGATGTTGACCAGCACCGCGGTGCCGTATGCGGCCAGACCCTCACCCGTTACCGGATGCTCGACCAGCTTGCTCTTCATCTCCCACATGGCCGACATGAACTTCTGCGGGTCGGCGATGGGCACGCCCCCGGTACCGCGTACGGCAATGGCTTTGAGGTTCTTTGAACCCATGACCGCGCCGACGCCGGATCGTCCGGCGGCCCGGTGCCGGTCATTGACTATGGCGGCGAAACGCACGAGGTTCTCGCCCGCCGGACCAATACAGGTAACGACTGTATCGTGCTGCCCCGACTCCTCCCGGACGATATCATCCGTCTCCCAAACCGTCTTGCCCCACAGGTGCTCGGCGGAGCAGATCCGGACATCGTTGTCGCAGATGGAGATGTAGGACGGAACCGGCGCCCGGCCTTCCACGATCAGCATGTCGTACCCGGCGAACTTCAGTTCCGGTCCCCAGTGGCCGCCCGAGTTGGACGTGGTGATGGCGTTGGTCAGCGCCCCCTTGGTGACCACCATGTAGCGTGAACTCGTCGAGGCGTTCGTGCCGGTCATGGGACCGGTCGCGAAAATCATCTTGTTGTCCGGGCCCAGCGCGTCCGCCGCCGGGTCCATTTCTTCATAGAGGTACCTGGCCGCGAGGCCGCGCCCGCCCACGAAGGACTTGGCCCAGTCCATGTTGAGGGGCTCTTTGGAGATCCGACCGGTGGTCAGATCGATGCGCAGGATCGTGCCTGTCCATCCGCCGTTGCTCATGCCGCGTTCCCTCCCTCGATGGATGTCAGGTAGGACTCGTTTACCTTCTCGGCCCATCCGCCCAGCCAGTCGGCCGACTCGCTCTCGGTGTATTCGATGGCGCCTGTCGGGCAGGCGACCGCGCAGGCCGGATTGCCGTCGCACAGATCGCACTTGAAGGCCTTCTGCGTGTCGGGATTGTAGAACACCGTGCCGAAGGGACAGGCGATGGTGCACAACCCGCAACCTACGCAGTTGGCATCGCCCACGACCTTGGCGCCGGTATCCGCGTCGATGCTGATGGCGTTCACGGGGCAAGCCGTCATGCACCAGGCTTCGTCGCACTGGAAACACGTGTACGGCGCGTAACTGGCCTGCTCATCGAAAATGTTCACGCGGATCAGCGACCGGGATGGTTGAAACATGCCGGTCTGCACCCAGGAACATGCCAGTTCGCACTGCATGCACCCGGTGCATTTTTCAGGGATTATGCGTAGAGATTTAGCCATACCGACTCCCTTCTGTAACGATGAGCTGGGTTTGGAGGCGTTTCTTTCTGTAGACTTGAACAACGGTAAAAACAGCGTATATGACAGGCCACTCACGTCCGGTTTCAAGGGCCGTCATCGCGAAGGACAACGATGTATTACGTAAGGTGATTACCTAATACTGCTTGGGGTTATTTATCAGTATAACAACTTAAAACAGAATGGCAACAGTTAAATCTGCGGTTCTGCGGGAAAGAGTCACGACGGATCGGGCTTAGGTACGGATGATAGGGCCTGGCCGCGACCGACCGGGCCTGGCCACGGCTGACCTGGCCTGGCCGGCTTGCCTGTGCATCGACCCGGCCTGTTTGCTTACGCTCCGGGCAACCGGTAGGTCACGCTCTTTCCCACCGCTTCGTCGATCGTCTCGGGTGAGATCAGCACCGTCGTGGATACTTCGAGCGCCCCCGCCGCGGCCACGTTGAGGGCAATCGCGGTCGCGGTCGCTTCATCGGGGATTTCGGCGATCAGTATGAGATCGTCGTCTCCCATGGCGTAATAGAATCCTTCCAGGCTGCCGCCCATCCCTTCGATCGTCTGCGAAAGGGCCGCGCGCCGGCCAGTACCACCCTCCCTGATCAGTCCCTGCAGGCCCGCTTGCGTGTACTTGGTTCGGTACATGTACTTCGCCATGTCACTTCCTCCCACGGAAGTTGTCGTATGGTCCGTGCCACACCTCCCCGCAGCACGGACTCCGGATGGTGCTAAAGACCGATTGTACCTGTTAACAAGGCATGATCGCGCGGTGACTGTCAAGGCTATTTTTAGTATCCGCGGGCCGGTTGAAACCCCCGGTTTTCGCTGGTGACCCACTTGGACAAGCACCGTGTGCGGCACGCTTGCGGCTTCGATGCATTCTTTCCTATATTAAGCATACCAGATCGACGGATACCCGATCGACAACGGTTTCCGCTTTGCCCGGGTGTCAACACCGGGATATACGACTTAATAATCAGGCCAGCCGCCATGACCGCAACAACTACCCGCCGGACCGGGGAGATGCACGATGCCAATCGCCGATCCTGGGACTACAACGAGATGCACGATGCCAATCGCCGATCCTGGGACTACAACGCCGGGTCCTGGGCCGAAATGCGGGACCGGGACGGTCTGTGGCGCCTCTGCCCGGAGGAACCCGAACTGGGATTTTCGGGCGGTGCGTACGAGTTGATCGGATCCCTTGCCGGAAGCATGGAAGGAAAAGAAGTCGCCGTCATCGGCAGCGGGGACAATTACGCCGTTTTCGCCCTCTCTGGCATGAAGGCAAAGGTCACTTCCATCGACATCTCCGAGCGCCAGTTGGAGATCGCTTCCGCACGGGCGGATCAGCTGGGTCTGGCGATCGACTTCGTACGGGCGGACGCGACGGATCTCCACGCGATGGCGGACCGTTCGTTCGACCTGGTCTGCTCGACCAACGGGTTCTTCGTCTGGATCGCGGATCTCCGCGCAGTTTACGAGGAGGTCTTTCGCATACTGAATCCGGGCGGGTACTACGTCTTCTACGATGTGCATCCGTTCCAGAGACCGTGGGCAGATCGGACCATGCCCATCGAAATCGAAAAGCCCTACTGGCAAACCGGACCGTTTCGGGACGAGAAAGAGGGCACGTTCGAATTCAACTGGACGATGGCCGACTTGCTGAATCCGGGGGCCGATGCCGGCCTGGTCCTCCGGCGTATCCTGGAACGTCCCGCGGAGGATTCGAATACCTGGGAGGGGGCCTCCTATCGTCCGGGCAAAGACAAGCAGCTGGTGGACTGGAAGGTGAATCCCCGTGCGGCCCTGCCGTTCTGGCTTTCGGCGGCCTGGCAAAGGCCTGGATGACGCCGGAGGCCTGTCCGCAACACTGCCGGAGGCCACTCCGCGCGAAGTGGCGTTCTTTGATCCGCAATTTCCGGTTCGGCCATGGACGTAAACACCGTCGCAACCTACCGAGGCAAGCCCGTTGGCCGCAGGATTCACGTCACCGGGAACAGTTGTTCCGGGAAATCCACCCTGGCGAACCAGCTGGCATCCGCGCTCGACGTCCCCCTGGTCGAATTGGACGCGCTTAACTGGCAGACCGGATGGGTCGGCCTGGCGGATACGGATCCCGGGGAACTTGACCGGCGTCTCGACGGCGCGACGGCCGGGGAAGAATGGGTCGTCTCCGGCTCCTACATGGCTTTCTCCCAGCGGGTATTCTGGCCGCGCGTGGAGACGGTCGTCTGGTTGGACCTGCCCGTGCACCGGCTGCTCTGGCGCGTGCTGGTCCGGTCGTGGAAGCGCTGGCGTTCGAAAGAGTTGCTCTGGGGCACCAATTACGAGCGATTCTGGCCCCAACTCAAAGTGTGGAACCGGGAGGACTCGCTGATCTGGTGGATCGTTACCCAGCAGGGCCGGAAACGCCGGCGCATGCAGGCCTGCATCCAGGATCCCGCATGGCGGCACATCGCCTTTATACGACTCGGATCCAATGCGGAAATCGAAGCGTTCCTGCGTGTCGTGAATGGTATGCAACCGTAGCTTAATCGACTCGTCGATTTTAGGCTGATTCAAAATCGAAACTTGATTTAGCCTGAGTTGATTAAGCCTGAAACGTGCAGTTGATCGTCCTCGGAGAGGAGTGTTAAATTGCGTCGTGGCGGTCAACCGGGGTCGAAACCCCTTGTCTATCGCTTCGTGTGCCACGCGGGCGGTCCGGTCGGCCGGGTCCACCTGGCCCGCCTGGTTCGCCTCGTCGGCGCCGTATGCGTGCTCTGCGCGGTCTACGCGGCGTTTATTCCCATGGCCGTCCTTTCCGTACCCGCCATTGCCGCACAGGAAGAAACAGAGGATAACACCGTGTTCTGGTCGACCACACTGAAGATGATCCGTGCGAAGTTCCCAGGGGTCGCGCAGCTTTCCACCGACAGCCTGCAGACCTGGCTGGATGAATCCGGGCAGGCGCAGATGGGGCGTCCGCTGCTTCTGGACGTGCGGGAGAAGGAGGAATACGAGGTCAGCCACTTGAAAGAAGCCGTACTTGCCGCTTCTGAGAAGGAGGCGCTTGAGGTGCTTGAAGGCGTTCCTTCGGATCAGCCCGTCGTGCTCTACTGTTCCGTGGGCTACCGGTCGTCGGAGATGGCCGGCTTCCTGCAGAAGAGGGGATTCGATAGGGTCTACAACCTGGAAGGATCGATATTCGCTTGGGCCAATGAGGGGAAGCCCGTGTACCGCGGTGATGAGCGCGTGCGGGTTGTCCATCCCTATGACCGGGTGTGGGGCAAGCTGCTGAAGAAGGTGCTCAGGTCCTGGTGAGCCGTCCGGCCGTTGCTGCCACCCAATCCTCTCGGTCTCATAGCCCGCTCTATCTCAAGGTGAACACGGTTTCTTCCGCCCCACCAGGAGCAGGTTCGCCGGCAGTTTCTCCAACGGCGCATCGCGCTCCCAGTCCTGACGCCCGTCTCCGTATTCCTTCATGGCCGTGAGTTCGCATCCGCCATCCAGCATGGCGCGGACCATGTCCGATACCGTCCAGTGGAATTCGTAACTCGGGAGCGATCCCTGATAACCTGAAAGATCCTCGGACCGGTCGTAGGTAAGGGGACCGTGGTCGAAGTAGTGGTATTCCTGCGTCATCGGACCAGCCGAATGTTTCCAGATCCGGCGGAAGGGATGGTACTCGTTGACCATGAAGAGGCCGCCGGGTTTGAGTATCCGAATGGCTTCTCCATAGTAACGATTCAGGTCGGACACCCACACGGCGACGTGGCCGCCCGTATACACGATGTCGAACCCACCGCCAGACGGTTCGGCCGGATCGCCCGGTTCGTCCGGGACGCGTGGACCGCTCGGGTCGCCAAGGCCTCCCAGCTCGGTCACGTCCGCCCGGTGAAAGACGATCGTTAGACCGAGTTCTTCCGCTCTACCGGCGGCGATATCCAACTGGGCCTGCGAGATATCCACGGAGGTGACCCGGGCTCCGGCGGCGGCCAGGGCGAAGGCGACCAGGTTGTCTCCACTGCCCAGCACGCAAGCTGACCGGCCGGACACGTCGCCGAGGTATTTCAACTCGACGTCGTCCAGGGCGATGCGGATATTGCCCGGGATGTTCCGCCAGTCCACCCTGGCGTCTATTCCCGCCTGCCACTGGGCGGAAACGGCGTCCCAGCCCCGGCGATTCGCCTCGTGCATGGGATTCCGGCTCAAATCCTCTGGTCCTCTTTTCTCTGGTCCTTTCAGATCCTTCGGGCGACCCAGACCTGTTCGTTGCCATGCTTGAATGGACCACGCTGGAAGTCCCCGTAAATCGCCTCGATTTCGTAGCCGCACAGTTCGAGAAGATACTGCATTTCGAATCGATAGACGTAGCGTAGATACAATGGGGTGGTGGTCTTCGCAATCACCCGGCCCTCGTCGTCCACTTCTTCGAAGAACCGGTGTTCCTCCAGCGTCTGATCCAGGGGATCGTACCGTCGCGTATCCGATACCAGGACGCGGCGTCCCGTCTCGGGATGGGTGAACGAACCCAGGTGATTGAGGGTGCCCCTGGGCGGTTTCATGTAGGCCGCGATCAACTCGATGCTGGGGTCGAACACGTTGAAAACCAGCCGTCCCCGGTCCGTCAGATGCTCGCGGATCCGAGTCAGGGCCCGGCGCTGGTCCTCGCCGCTCATCATGTGAAGGAACGCGCGGTACGGCATGATGGCCAGCGGAAAGCGCCGCTCCAGGCTGAACGTCCTCATATCGCCTTCGACGATTTCCATGCGTCGTTTCGTTTCGTCCGGCAGCGCGTCCATCTTGCGGCGCGCCACCTCCAGCATCGCGGGAGCCCGGTCCAGGCCCACGATGGACACGCCCGACTCGGCGATCGGGATCATGATCCGGCCCGTTCCGCAACCGATCTCCAGCACGGGGCCTTCCGCCCCGGCGGCTTCCTCGACGTAGAATGCCTCGTCGCCTTCGAGTCCCGTCGAAAAGCTGTCGTATAATCCGGCGTCTTTCCTGTCGTATTCCGACATACCATACGCTCCTCATCCAAAAACAGCCTGATACCGGACCGTAATCCACGGACCGACTCCGATTCCTTTCCATACATGCAACCTGATCCTCGACTATTATACATATGTAAGGATGCAGATGCAGGATGTTTCAATATTTCCGTGCTTTCCGATTTAATCTCCACTTGGTACATTCCAACACGGCAACCAGCCTGGAAATGAAAAGCAATGCACTGACGTCGCCAAACGTCGCACGGTATCGATCCACGCAAATATTGAGGGAACCATGCCAGACCGATTACGTATCGTCATACCCGGGGACGACCCACCCCAGATGCAGGGATCGCCCCACCTGGAACGACTGGAAGCCTATGGAGAGGTCGTCCTGCACACCGATCGGCCGGAAACGGCGGAAGAGAAGATCGAACGGGCCAGCGGCGCCGCGGTAATGATCAACTCCCGGGGGCTTGTGACGTGGCCCGGGGACGTCCTCCGCGCGCTGCCCGATCTCCGCATGATCGCGACCTGTTCGATCGGCGTCGACTGTTTCGATCTGGAAGCGGCGCGGGAATGCGGCATCGTCATCTCCAACCAGCCCGGTCGTACGGCGCCGGTCGTCGCGGAGCACGCCTTCGGCCTGATGTTCGCCCTCGCGAAAAGGGCGGCGTTCTTCACAGGCGCCATGAAAGCCGGCCAGTGGCCTCGGCTGGACGCGTACTATCTCAAGGGGAAGACCCTCGGCGTGATCGGAACTGGTCCCATCGGATCGGAGATGGCGAGACTGGCGGGAAGCGTGGGCATGGAGGTGATCGCCTGGACGTACAACCCGTCGGATGAAAGGGCCCGGAAGATCGGGGTGACCTACGTGGAGCTCGACGAATTGCTGGAGAAATCGGACGTGGTGTCGCTGCACGTCATGCTGACGGAGTACAGCCGGTACATGATCAATCGGGATTCGCTGGCAAGCATGAAACCGGGCGCGTTGCTGATCAACTGCGGCCGGGGGGGCCTGGTGGATACGGACGCGCTGGTGGCAGCGCTTCGATCGGGTCACCTGGGCGGCGCGGCTCTGGACGTCTTCGAGGAGGAGCCGTTACCCGCGGGCCATCCGCTGCTCGAGATGGAACAGGTCGTCCTTACCCCTCACTGCGCGGACATGACCCCGGAGGGCGTCGAACTGCTCAACGAGGGGGCGGTGAACAACGTCATCGCCTTTTTGGAGGGCCGGCCGCAAAACGTCGTGAAATGATAGCGCAAACCGCGTGGTGAAACAGACCGCGTGGCGGGTCTTAACGAGGGTGGCGAGCTGATCGAGGGTGGCGAGCTTCGTCGAGACTCACTCCGGTGCGCGGTGCCGCGCCTCCCTGCCCTTGTCCGGCGTCGGATCCTCGACCAGGCCGTACATCTGCCGGCCTTCGTGGTCTTCGGGAAGG
Source organism: Gemmatimonadota bacterium (assembly GCA_009835325.1). NCBI lineage: Bacteria > Pseudomonadati > Gemmatimonadota > Gemmatimonadota bacterium. Next base: position 56,597 of record VXWP01000117.1, read on the forward strand.
TATTCGGTAATCGGAAGGCCCTCGGGGGTCACGAACAGCAGGCAGTGGCAGTACTTCCAGATCTTCATCTCATCGCAGGCGCAGACCCACTCGCGGCTTCGTTCCAGTTCGGCCTTCTTGTCGGGATAGAAATTGCACGGGCACAGGGGCCGGCCCAGTTCGTCCACGTGGGCGGCGAGACCCTTGACCACGGAATCGGTCACTTCCGCGTTCGGATGAGGCGAGGTACCCGTCTTTTCCCAGTACTTGTCACAGTACTTTTGCATGCGCTGCATGCTCTTCTCCGACGGTTGCTGCTCGTTCATGGGCTACTCCTTAACTGGGTACCACTGCCGGACAGACCTGTCTGGTTTACTATCACGGTTTCCTGATATCAATTTACCCGGTATCGTCCTCCGTGTCAACCGGCCAGTGCCTGGGTCCGGGGATGGCAGACGGGCCTGTGGCCGGGGAAGGCAGCCGGACGAGAATCGCGCCCCGCAAGGCGAAAACATCGACCGATTGCGCGTAGCCATCAGGGCGACGACATGCCCGGATTTCGGGTCCTCGGTCCGGCGGTCAAAAAAACGATTCGCACTGCCGATTTATATTGACTTTGATTGCTGCGCGGTATATCGTTCAAGACTGTTGTCGAGAGTCCGGTCATTTGGTGAAGAACGCATCAGAGAAAGACAGAACGAGTCCATATGCCACAGATTTTCTCCCCCGCCGCGAACACGTGGCTCAAGGCGAGCATCGTCGGCGGGGCGCTTCTCCTGGCAACCACATTCGGCGTCATTTTCTACCTCGGTTCGACTTCCTATGTTACCCGGCAGCATCAGGTAAGACCCCAGCCCGTTCCTTTCAGCCACAGGCACCACGTCAATCAACTCGGCATCGACTGCCGGTACTGCCACGCATCGGTGGAAACGAGCGCCTTCGCGGGCCTGCCGGCGACCAAGACGTGCATGAGCTGCCACTCCCAGGTGTGGACCGACGCGCCTATGCTCGAACCGGTGCGGACCAGTTACGCGACCGGGGAGTCGCTCGAATGGACCCGGGTGCACGATCTGCCGGACTACGTGTATTTCGATCATAGTATTCATATCAACAAAGGCATCGGCTGCGAGTCCTGCCACGGCGCCGTCAACGAGATGGCCCTGATGTGGCAGGAGGAATCGTTGCAGATGATGTGGTGCCTCGAGTGCCACCGCGGCCCCGAGGACTTCATCCGGGAACGGGCGGACGTGTACAAGTTCGAATCGCAGCCAGACTACTCGGCGCCCATGGACCAGAGCGCCCTCGGCGCGCAACTGATCCGGGGCTACCGGGTCAACAAGGATCAGCTGGAAGACTGTTCCATCTGTCACCGGTAGCAGGAACAGCCACGACATCAGATCATGAAACAGACCTCTGAACGGCACATCACGGAAGCGGTAGCGATGAAATCGGAAAAGAATGGCGCGCCTGAATACTGGCGCAGCCTGGATCAGCTGGCCGAGACCGAGGAATTCCAGTCGTTCATGGAGAAGGAATTCCCGCAACACGTGGAAGAGGTCAAGGCGAACCCGGTCAGCCGGCGGAAGTTCCTGAAGCTGATGGGCGCATCCATCGCCCTGGCCGGCGCCACCGCCTCCGCCTGTACCCGCCAGCCGTCCGAAAAGATCATCCCCTACGTGCTGCCCCCGGAAGAGATCGTCCCGGGCAAGCCCCTGTACTACGCCTCGGCCTACGTCCACGACGGGGTGGCGAACGGCATCCTGGTGGAAAGCCACATGGGCCGGCCCACCAAGGTGGAGGGCAACCCGGAACATCCCGCCAGCCTGGGATCGACGGGCGTTTTCGCCCAGGCCTCCGTCCTGACGATGTACGACCCGGACCGGTCCCAGTCGGTGATCAGGCGGGGCCGCATCACCACTTACGACGCCTACCTGAACGAACTGAACGAAGCCCTGTCCAACCAGGTGGAGAAACAGGGCGGCGGCATACGTGTACTTACAGGTACCGTCACTTCGCCGAGCCTGCACGGGCAACTGGAAGCCCTGCTGGCCCGGTACCCCGGCGCCCGTTGGCACCAGTACGATCCGGTCACCCTGGACAACGCCAGGGAAGGTTCGCGACTGGCCTTCGGCGAAATCGTCTCCACCCGTTACGACCTCAAGAAGGCCGACGTGATCCTGTCCCTCGACGGAGACTTCCTGTCGGACGGTCCCGGCGCGGTGCGGTATGCCCGGGATTTCGCCTCCCGCCGGGACGGGAACGACCCTGACAATATGAACCGGCTTTACGTCATCGAGAGTACGCCTTCGCTGACCGGCGCCCAGGCCGACCATCTGCTCAACCGCCGCGCGGGCGAGATCGAAGGGCTCGCCCGGTCGATCGCCGCGGGACTGGGCGTGTCCGTCTCTGCCGGCGCGGAAGGCGACGAGGACACGCAGCGCTGGATATCCGCCGTGGTGGACGATCTCCGCGCGCACGCCGGCGCCTGTCTCGTGGTCACGGGCGATCACCAGCCGCCCGCCGTGCATGCCCTCGTCCACGCGATGAACGACGCGCTGGGCAACACGGGCAACACCGTTACCTATTCCGAGTCCATTGAAGCGTCTCCCGTCAACCAGACCGAATCGATCACCGCGCTGGTCGACGACATGCGGAACGGCGAGGTCGACCTGCTGGTCATGATCGGCGCCAACCCCGTCTACAGCACGCCGGCGGACCTCGCGTTCACGACCGCCATGGACAACGTGGCCATGCGCGTGCACGCCGGCCTGTATCACGACGAGACGGCGGAACTATGCCACTGGCACCTCCCGATGGCTCATGACCTGGAAGCATGGAGCGACGCCCGGTCCTACGATGGCACGTTGACCGTCGTACAGCCGCTCATCGCCCCGCTGTACCGCGGCAGGAGCGCCCACGAAATCGTGGCTGCGCTGGACGGCAACGCCATGAAGAAGGGTTACGATATCGTCCGCGAGCACTGGCAGGCCCAGGGCTATCACGGGTCGCAGGCCTTCGAGACCTTCTGGCAGACCACGGTGCACGACGGGTTCATCACCGGATCCGCCCTGCCGCCGAAGGCCGTGTCGGTCGGCGACATTGCCGCGGCCGTGGGCGAGGCATCGGGACCGGAAGCCGGCACGGAGCTCATTTTCCGGGCGGACCCGACCGTATGGGACGGGTACTACGCCAACAACGGCTGGCTGCAGGAACTGCCCAAGCCGCTGACCAAGCTGACCTGGGACAACGCCGCGCTGATGGGTCCCGCCATGGCGAATCGGCTCGGAGTCGAAAACACCGACGTGGTCGAACTGGTTTATCGGGACCGCAGGGTGAACGCCCCCGTGTGGATCCTGCCCGGACACCCGGACGAGGCGGTCACGGTGCATCTGGGATACGGCCGCCGCCGCGCGGGCCAGCTGGGCACGAACGCGGGGTTCGACGCCTATTCGATCCGATCCTCCACCAGTCCGGATTTCGGCGGAGGACTTCAGGTTACGCCGACCGGGGACACCTTCGACATCTACAGCACGCAGGACCACCACGCCATGGAACTCGAAGGCATGGGCAGCATGTCCCGCGACCGCAACCTGATCCGCGCCAGCGACATCGAGACCTTCAAGGACGACCCCCACGTGATCCAGGAGATGTGGGAGGAACCCGATCCCAAGCGCAATCTCTATCCCGACGATCACGCCTACGACGGACCCAACGCCTGGGGCATGGTCATCGACCTGAACAAGTGCAACGGCTGCAATACGTGCACCATCGCCTGCCAGTCGGAGAACAACATCTCCGTCGTGGGCAAGGAAGAAGTGGCCAATGCCCGCGAGATGCACTGGATCCGGATCGACCGCTATTACCGGGGTGACCTCGACGCGCCGGAGACTTTCCACCAGCCCGTGCCGTGCATGCAGTGCGAGAACGCGCCCTGCGAACTGGTCTGTCCCGTCGGCGCTACCGTGCACAGCAAGGAAGGCCTGAACGACATGGTCTACAACCGCTGCGTCGGCACGCGCTACTGTTCCAACAACTGTCCCTACAAGGTCCGGCGGTTCAACTTCTATTTGTATTCCGACTTCGAAACGCCGAGCCTGCAGCTGGGACGTAACCCGGACGTTACGGTGCGCAGCCGCGGGGTCATGGAGAAGTGCACCTATTGCGTCCAGCGCATCAACGTCGCCCGGATCGAGGCGAAGAAGGAAGACCGCGACATCGCCGACGGCGAGATCCTGACGGCCTGCCAGCAGGCCTGTCCGTCCCAGGCGATCACCTTCGGGAACACGAAAGACGCGGATAGCGAGGTTTCCAGACTGAAAGCCAGTCCGTTGAACTACGGTATGCTGACGGACCTGCTCACCAAGCCACGCACCACGTACCTGGGGCGGATACGCAATCCGAACCCGGTCCTGGAGGCGTGAGAGGAGTAGTTCCTTGTCGCAACAGGAACAGGCAGTCGACATAGAAAAGGTCGACAAGTACACGGGCGATGGTTTCGTAGCGCCCGAGTACGACAATACCACCGTCACGCAGAAGATATCCAACATCGTCCTGCGGGCGGATACGCCGTGGGGCTGGTACCTGGCCGTGGCGGTCCTGCTGCCCATCGTCGGCCTGCTGGGCGTCTCCATCACCTGGCTGGTGCTGATCGGTACGGGCGTCTGGGGCCTGAACGTGCCGGTCGGCTGGGGATTCGCCATCATCAACTTCGTCTGGTGGATCGGGATCGGACACGCCGGGACGCTCATCTCCGCCATCCTGCACCTCATGCGGCAGGACTGGCGCAACTCGATCAACCGGTTCGCCGAAGCCATGACGATCTTCGCCGTGATGTGCGCCGGCATGTTTCCGCTGCTCCACGTGGGCCGTCCCTGGCTGGCCTACTGGCTGCTTCCGCTGCCCAACACCATGTCGCTGTGGCCGCAGTGGCGCTCGCCGCTGGTCTGGGACGTCTTCGCCGTATCCACCTACTTCACCGTTTCCCTGATCTTCTGGTACATGGGCATGATCCCGGATCTCGGCACCCTGCGGGACCGGGCGAAGCATCCCGTCGTCGCGCGGATCTACGGCATATTCGCCATGGGCTGGCGCGGCGCGTCCTCCCACTGGGCCCGTTACGAGAAGGCCTACCTGATCCTGGCCGGCCTGTCCACGCCCCTGGTCCTGTCCGTGCACTCCATCGTTTCGCTCGACTTCGCCGTCTCGCTGATCCCGGGCTGGCATACCACCGTGTTCCCGCCCTACTTCGTGGCCGGCGCCATCTACGCCGGATTCGCCATGGTGCTGACGCTGACCATCCCCGTGCGGCACTGGTTCGGCCTGCAGGGACTGATCACGACGCGCCACCTGGAGAACATGGGCAAGGTGACCCTGGCGACGGGCTTCATCGTCGTATACGGATACGCCATGGAGGCCTTCATATCGTGGTACAGCGCGAGCCCGTACGAAGGGTTCATGATGTGGAACCGCATGACCGGCCAGTACGCGCCGGTTTACTGGGCGCTGATCTTCTGCAACGCCGTCAGCATCCAGATCCTCTGGTGGAAGCGCGCCCGCCGCAGCCCCCTCGTGCTGTTCATCGTCTCCCTGATCGTCGGCGTCGGCATGTGGCTGGAACGGTTCGTCATCGTCGTGACCAGCCTGGCCAACGACTACATGCCTTCGTCGTGGGACTACTACGCGGGCACGATCTGGGACTGGAGCCTGTACATCGGCACCATCGGTTCCTTCCTGTTCATGATGTGCCTGTTCATCCGGTTCCTGCCCATGATCCCCATGTCCGAAATGAAGATGATCATACCGAAGCACCGGAATAAGAAGGACGCCTGAGATGAATCACGGACCCGCCCGGCCCGAACTGCGCGGCCTCGTTGCCGAGTTTGAAAACGAGGAAGCCATCGTGGAAGCCACGCAGAAGACCGTGGACGCCGGGTACCATCATATCGAGACCTACACGCCCTACCCCCTCGACGAGTTGCTGGACATCCAGCACCTCCACAAGAATAAAGTGGCGCTGGTGATCCTGATCGGCGGGCTGACCGGATGCGCCGTGGGTTTCTTCATGCAGTGGTTCGCCTCCGTGGTTCACTACCCGATCAACGTGGGCGGCCGGCCCCTGAACAGCTGGCCGGCCTTCATCCCGGTCATGTTCGAGTGCACGGTCCTGTTCGCTTCCTTTGCCGCGCTGATCGGCATGATGGTCATGAACAAGCTGCCCCGGCCGAACCATCCGCTTTTCGATATCGAGCGGTTCCGGTACGCCACGCAGGACCGGTTCTTCCTGTGCATCGAGGCGGAAGACCCGTACTTCGAAAAGGACGCGACCCGGCAGTTTCTGGAAGAGTTGAACCCGCACGAGGTGAACGAAGTTGAAGCGTAGCCCCATGGCCCTCCTATACGCCGGTTTCCTGTGCGTCCTGTGCCTGGCCGCCGCGTCGGCCTGCCGGCAGGACATGCACGACCAGCCGCGCGCCGAGCCCTTCGAGGAGAGCGACTTCTTCGGTGACCGCCGGTCGGTGCGTCCCGCGGTGGAAGGGACCATTGCCCGGGGCCACCTGAGGCTGGACGAGCATTTCTATACGGGGAAGATCGACGGTGCGCTGGCGACGACGTTCCCCAGCACGGTTACCATTGAAATGCTGAAGCGGGGGCAGGAACGGTACGACATCTACTGCGCACCGTGCCACAGCAAGACGGGCGACGGACTCGGCATGATCGTGCAGCGCGGCATGAAGCAGCCGGAGTCCTTTCACAGCCAGCGGCTCCTCGATGTGGAAGTGGGGCATTACTTCGACGTGGTGACCAACGGCTTCGGCAACATGTACAGTTACGAGGAACGCATCGATCCGGCCGACCGATGGGCCATCGCTGCCTATATCCGGGCGCTGCAGATGAGCCAGGGCGCCAACCTGGCCGAACTGCCGGAATCCGATCAGCAAAGAATTCAACAAATCGTGGAAGTGGAAGAATGACAGCGATCTCCAGCAATCTTCTGGCACAGCTTAGCAGCATTCAGACCCGGGCTTTGACCGTCGGCGTCATCCTGGTGCTGGGCGGATTGCTTTACGCCTTCGCCACGGGCGCGATGTCCGGTTTCTACCAGGCCTACCTGGTGGGCTACATGATCTGCGCGGGCATTGCCCTGGTATGCATGGCCTTCACCATGCTGCACCACCTCATCGGCGGCCGCTGGGGATTCGTCATCCAGCGCCTGCTCGAAGCCGGCATGAGCACACTGCCCGTACTGCTCGTCCTCTTCATACCCATCGTGATGGGCATGCACGACCTGTACCACTGGACGCACGCGGAAGTGGTGGCCGTCGACCCGATTCTGCAGCACAAGGAATCCTATCTCAACGTGCCCTTCTTCATCGCCCGGACCGTCTTCTACTTCGCCATCTGGATCGCCGCCTCGTTCCTGCTGATCAGGTGGTCCACGTCCCAGGATGCGTCGGGAGATCCCGGGCTGACGGACAAGATGCGCAACGTATGCGGACCCGGCGTCGTGGTGTTCGCCCTGACCATGACCTTCGCGTCCTTCGACTGGATCATGTCCACCGACCCGCACTGGTTCTCGACGCTCTACGGGGTCATGATGATCGTGAACGCCGGCGGTGCGACCCTTTCGTTTATCATCATCATGATGACCTGGCTCCGGAAACACGAGCCCATCTCAAAACTCGCCGACGCGGACCGGTTCCACGACTGGGGCAAGCTCCTGCTGGCCTTTACGCTGCTCTGGTTCTACATGATGCTGTCCCAGTTTCTGATCATCTGGGCGGCGAACCTGCCGGAAGAGAACCCCTGGTACGTGCATCGCGTCCACGGCGGCTGGGAAGTCCTGTCCGTCGTCCTGGTCCTCTGCCGGTTCGTCATCGCCTTCTTCCTGCTCCTGTCCATACCACGGAAGCGGGACCCGAGGAGGCTGGTACGCGTGGCCTGGTTCATCCTGGTCATGCACCTGGTCGACATCTTCTGGCACGTGGCGCCGAATTTCCGCCTCGACGGGTTCAGTGTCAGCGTAATGGACGTGATGGTTCCGGTCGGACTGTTCGGCATCTGGTTTTTCTTTGTCCTGAACCGGCTGAAGCGGTTCCCGTTGATCCCGCAGAAGGATCCCCGGTTCGAGGAACTCGTGGCTTCGGTCTCGAAGGCACCGGTCTCGAAGGCAAAGGCCTAGGAACGTGTATTATAAGAGGACGGCATGAATCACGGCGAAAACCATAACACCGTTGACCAGGCCTCGGTAGAACGGGGACACGAAGTATTCGAGACCAACGTGCCCCTGGTCATCAAGTTCGGCATCGGGCTGACGGCACTGGCCATCATCTCCATGGTACTGATGTGGCTGATGTTCGTGGTGATCGAAGACTACAACGCGATGACGTTCGACGCGCCGGCGCCTCTGATCGAAGCGGACGCGCTACCGCCCGAACCGCGGCTCCAGGTCATCCCCGAGGAAGACCTGATTGCCCTCCAGGAGGCGGAAGCGAAGAAGCTGAATAATTACGGGTGGGTGATCCGCACGGCGGAAATCGTCCAGATTCCCATCGAGCGGGCCATGCACCTGATCGCGACCGACGACCGGTACAGGCTGCCCTCGGCGGTGGATGCGGGGGTAGAACAGACCGGGGAAGGACCGTAGGATGATGGCAAGCAAACCATACAGATACGCCGCAGTTGCCGCGGGGCTCATCGCGATCGCGGTCCTGATCGCGGCTCCCGGCGGCATGCATGGACAGGAAGGCGAGCGCGGTCCGGCGGTCATGAAGGATATCGGCACGGGACCCGGCCTGGACGCGAGCGCCACGCCCGAGATCCTGAAACACGTGGGCATCGAACAGAGAATCGGCGTCTCCCTGCCCCTGGATCTCGAGTTCAACGATGAGTCGGGCGCGCCGGTAAGCCTGGGCAGCTACTTCGGCGACAAGCCGGTCATCCTGACGCTGGTCTACTACGATTGCCCCATGCTGTGCACGGAGGTGCTCAACGGGCTCAACCGCAGCCTGGCCCCCCTGAAATACAGTATCGGGGAGGAATTCAAGGTCGTGACCGTCAGCTTCGACCCCCGGGAATCCCCGACGCTCGCGTCGCAGAAGAAGGCGGTCTACACGCAACGCTACGGGCGGCCCGGTACCGGGGAAGGCTGGCATTTCCTCACGGGCGAAGCGCCGGCAATCGACGCGCTGACCGAATCCGTCGGCTTCAATTACGTCTACGACGAAACGGAAGGGCAGTTCGTCCACGGCAGCGCCATCATGATCATCAGTCCGAAGGGCACGGTATCGCACTACTTCTTCGGGATCGAGTACCCGTCGGAGGACATCCGGCTGGCCATCATCGAATCTTCCGAAGAAAAACTGGGCAACGTGTTCGACCAGATCATGCTGTACTGTTTCAACTACGATCCCGAGCAGGGCCGGTACGGCGTAGCCATCATGAACGCGATGCGCCTCGCGGGGCTGGTCACGCTGCTGGCCATGGGTTCCTTCATGGTCGTCATGTTCAAGCGGGACCGCCGGCGGCGGCGGGAACGGATCGAACGCGGAGAAGATGCGTAACCGACATAACCGTAAAGTGAGCGTATGAACAACCAATTCCAACTGCATCCCGAGATCGCATCAACCTTTGCCTTCGACGTCGATCTGCTGTATTTTTTCGTAGTGGCCGTCAGCATATTCTTCATGGCCCTGATCTGCGTGCTGATCTTTCTTTTCGCCATGAAGTACCGGCGCCGCACCGAGGACCAGCAGGCGGAAACGCAGACCCACGGCCACCTGGGCCTCGAAATCACGTGGTCCGCCATTCCGCTCGTCCTCATGCTGATCATGTTCGCCTGGGGCGTCTGGCTCTTCTTCCGGGTGTACCAGATCCCGGACGGCGCCATGGAGTACTACGTGGTCGGCAAGCAGTGGATGTGGCACGTACAGCATCCCACGGGCCAGCGGGAAATCAACGAAATGCACGTGCCGATCAACACGCCGGTGAAGCTGACCATGGCGTCCGAGGACGTCATACACAGCTTCTTCATCCCGGCGTTCCGGGTGAAGAACGACGTGATCCCCGGACGGTACACTTCGTTGACCTTCGAGGCGACCAAGCCCGGCAAGTACCACCTTTTCTGCGCCGAATACTGCGGCACCGAACACTCTTTGATGATCGGAAGCGTTTACGCCATGGAACCGGAAGACTACCAGGACTGGCTGGGCGGCGGCGTGTCCGACGAGACGCCCGAGGAGGCCGGGGCGCGGCTCTTCTCGCAGCTCAACTGCGATACGTGCCACAGCGACCAGGCCGCGGCCCGCGGGCCGTCCCTGAACGGCAAATTCGGCACGGAGGAAGTCCTTGCCAGCGGTGAACGCATCCTGATCGACGAAGCCTATATCCGGGAATCCATCGTCAATCCCAGGATCCGGATGGTGGCAGGCTATCCGTCGATCATGCCGACCTACCAGGGTCAGATTACGGAGACCAACATCTTCAATCTGATTTCCTATATCAAATCGCTGCCGAGTACGGAGGGCGCCCAATGAGCACGATAGCCCAGCAGGGGGCTGCCGAACACCGGATGCCCCGCGACCACTTCCTGAACGCGGCCTACACGATCAAGTCCTGGCTGCTGACGATGGACCACAAGCGCGTGGGACTGCTTTACCTCATCTCGATCACCTTCTTCTTCCTGATCGGGGGGACCTTCGCCAGCCTGATCCGCCTGGAACTGGCAACGCCCGAAGCGGACCTGATGGAAGCGGACCAGTACAACGTGGCCTTCTCCATGCACGGCATTGTGATGATCTTCTTCTTCCTGATCCCGTCGATCCCCGCCGTATTCGGGAATTTCATCATGCCGCTCATGATCGGGGCGAAGGACGTGGCCTTCCCGAAACTGAACCTGATGAGCTGGTATCTCTTCATCTTCGGCGGCACCTTCGGCGTGCTGACGACCCTGCTGGGCGGCGTGGATACCGGATGGACCTTCTACACGCCCTTCAGCAGCACCTATTCCAACAGCAACGTGATCCTGGCGGGCATGGCGGCCTTCATCGCCGGATTCTCCTCCATCCTGACCGGGCTGAACTTCATGGTGACCATCCACAAGATGCGGGCGCCGGGCATTACCTGGTTCAAGATGCCCCTCTTCGTCTGGGGCATGTACGCCACGAGCCTCATCATGGTACTCGGCACGCCGGTCATTGCCATCACGCTGGCCCTGATGATGGTCGAGCGCGGGCTGCACATCGGCATCTTCGATCCCGCCCTGGGCGGCGACCCGGTCCTGTTCCAGCACCTGTTCTGGTTCTACTCCCATCCGGCCGTGTACATCATGATCCTGCCCGGCATGGGGGTCATTTCCGAGGTCATCGCCGCCTTCAGCCGCAAGCGGATCTTCGGCTACGAATTCATCGCCATGTCCAGCGTTTCGATCGCGGTCCTCGGCTTCTTCGTCTGGGGCCACCACCTCTTCGTGAGCGGGCAGTCGATCTACGCCGGCATGGTCTTCTCCTTCATCACCATGCTCGTGGCGGTGCCCTCGGCGATCAAGGTATTCAACTGGATGGCGACCATCTACAGGGGATCGGTGTCCTACGACGCGCCCATGCTCTACGCCCTGGGCTTCATCGGCCTCTTTTCCGTGGGCGGTCTCACCGGGGTGTTCCTGGCCATAATGGGGCTGGACATCCACATGCACGACACGTATTTCGTGGTGGCCCATTTCCACTACGTCATGGTGGGCGGCGCGGTGACGGCCTTCATGGCGGCGCTGCACTTCTGGTGGCCCAAGATCTCCGGCCGCATGTATCCGGAAGGCTGGTCGCGCCTGGCCGCCTTCCTGATCTTCGCCGGGTTCAACCTGACCTTCTTCCCGCAGTTCATCGTCGGGTACCTCGGCATGCCACGGCGGTATCACGTCTATCCGGAAGAATGGCAACTGCTCAACATCATGTCGTCCGCCGGCGCCACCATCCTGGCTGCGGCCTTCATCGTCCCGGCGATTTACCTGGCCTGGTCGCTGAAGAACGGCAAGATCTCCGGACCCAACCCCTGGCGGGCCACGGGACTGGAGTGGATCCTGTCGTCGCCGCCGCCGGAACACAACTTCCCGACCACGCCGATCGTGGAGGAGGAGCCGTACGACTACGGCGAGGTGATCGAGAACCCGGTGCACGAGGAAGAGCACGAGAAAGAACGCGAACACGCGTAGAAGGAGCACGATCTTGTCAGTCAGTACTGAAGCGGCCGCACACGGCCACGATGAACACGCCGCGCATCCGGAATACATGCGTCATCAGTTCGACGACATGGACCAGCAGAACGATGCCGCGAGCCTGGGGATGTGGCTGTTCCTGCTGACGGAAGTCATGTTCTTCGGCGGGTTCTTTCTGGGATATTCGATCTACCGGAGCGAGTACTACGATTCCTTCGTTATCGGAAGCCAGAATCTCGACGTCTTCTTGGGCGGCCTGAACACCGTCGCCCTGATCACCAGCAGCGTCACCATGGCCTTCGCCGTCCGGGCGGCCCAGCTCGGCAAGAAGAACCACATCCTGATCTTCCTGGTGCTGACCCTGGTACTCGGCCTCGTGTTCATGGTGAACAAGTACATCGAGTACTCCCACAAGCTGCACGACGGCCTGATTCCCGGATACAATTTCCTGTGGACCGCTGCGGGCGACGGGCAGACCATCCAGTTGTTTTACGGCTTCTACTTCTGCATGACCGGGACGCACGGCCTGCACGTCCTCATCGGACTCGTGCTCATCGTCTGGCTGCTGATCCGCGTCTGGCAGGACAAGTTCACCACCGAGTACTACGCGCCGATCGAGAACTTCGGCCTGTACTGGCACTTCGTCGACCTGGTCTGGATCTTCCTCTTCCCGCTGCTGTACCTCATCGGCGGACTGGCCGTATAGGGATCATACCATGACTGAACACGCAGAACACGGACATCAAGCCGAAGGTGGCCATCAAGCCGAAGGCGGACACGGGGACCACCACGGCCCCCACATCGCGACCACGGCCAACTACCTGACCATCTTCACGGCGCTGCTGGTCCTCACCGCCGTGACCGTGTGGGCGGCCACCATGGAATTGGGCTTTCTCAACACGCCTGTGGCCATGTTCATCGCCAGCGTAAAGGCCATCCTGGTGATCCTGTACTTCATGCACCTGAAGTTCAGCCCCGGCCAGACCAAGCTCGCCGCCGCCGCAGCCATCTTCTGGCTGCTCATTCTCCTCATCATCACCTTCTTCGACTACATAGGCCGCACCTGGCAGGACAATCCCGCGGGCTGGTAACGGGCTGGATTTTGTCCTCAGCTAAGCCGTCGGCCGTACCGCTTGGATGGCGAATCGTCCAAACCTCCGGTTGACGTTCTGCCCTTCGACGAACCGCCTTCCAAAGTCAAATGGCCGCTACTGCCGAAGCATCGGTTGTGGCGCGGGTGCGGTTTTCTCTTCTGTCGGCGACGGATCAAGTTCCCCCTTTTTAAAAAAACCACGATATAGCCCTTTCAATTCTGACTATCCCCTTTAGGACATCGGACGTGTATTGTGCCACGCGGAATCTGCATCATGGCCGGTACCCGTTCCAGTACCATTCGTGTACGCCGTACACCAATCGGTTCATTCAGTTGCATAAGGAGGGGGTCATGTTGAAAGGTATTTCGGATACGAACACGGAAGAACAGATATTGCGCTCAATAGATGTTCTTAAAGAAGTTGTACTATCTTCGAGAACGGACACCAAACAGCGGTTCGAACGTGTTGAAGCCGACATCACGGCATTCCGATCGGACGTCAATCAGCGGTTCGAAGGCGTCGAGTCCGACATCCAAGACATCCGTAAGGAATTGTCGGAGTTCCGAACGGACGTCAATCAGCGGTTTGAACGCGTTGAAGCCGACTTCAAGGAAGTTCGAAACGACATCAAGGAGATCAAGGAGTCGCTGCGAGAGATGAACAGGCGCGGTTGATTGACACGGAGGGGAGGTTTTGCAGGCGAGATCATCAAACCTGCGCACAGTTCGCACAATAGGAGTACGTCATGTGGGAAAACCCAGTCACATACGCAGTACTATTAGGCGCGATGGGTAGTCTTGTCAGCATTGGGGTATGGATCGGCAGAGTAAATTCGTTCAAAGCTTCAGTTGAAAACACGCTTGCGGAGATCAAAGAATCCATCAAAGGCATTCAGGATTCCATCGAGAAGATCCTGCTCCGACTACCGCCGGATTGAAGCGGAATTGCACGGGTAATGTGAATCGTAAACAGCTTGCGAGCCGGAGCTAGATATACCTTACCCATCCTTTGGGACGGCGGGCTTTGAATCGGCGGAACCACAGGCACACCGGATAGAGCAGGATCAGCACCCCCAGGGCGGCCAGGTAGGCGGCGCCCAGACCCTGTTGCATGAACATGCCCAGAGCCAGCCCGCTGAAGATCAGGATGTGCATATGAATCAGGTAGAAGAAGAAGGCGGTCTGGCCGAACACCAGCAGGGGATTCCGGTTTCGGATCGGATTTTTCAAATTGCGCTGGTACCGGAAGAAACCGGACAGGATCAGGGCCATCAGACCCAGCTCCAGCAGTGCGAAGGTCAGGCTTGGCGGGTATTTACTGACATAGAGCCACTGCACCAGGGAAAAGTCCTCACGCAGGAGCAGCATGTTGCCATATCCGTTCCAGGCGCGGAACAGCACGAACAGTCCCAGTGCCAGAAGCCCCGCGATGACCAGCAGGCGCTCAATCGGCATCGGGGACCGTGGCGCGCCGGCGGACGCTCCGATGGTCGACCCACTTGAAACATCGGACGACGGCGTCGGTGCGATCGATTGCTGTACCAGGTAACGCCCCAGCAACCAGCCCAGGATCATCATCCCCAGCCAGGGCACGAAGGGATACTGCACCCACAGGGGTATGGGGCCGATCTTGACGAGCAGCCCCGGATGAAAAAACGGGTTGAAAACGCTCATCCAGCCCAGGTTGCGGACCTGGGCAGCCGCCTCGTTCATCGCTTCCTGATCGAATTCCCCGTCCGGCATCGGCATCTTCGTCACCTCGCGAATCATGTCGGCCGAAATGCCGCCCAGGTGCATGATGCCCCAGAACACGGCTTCGTGACGGAACAGGATCGAAAGGGCGGCGATCAGCAGCGTGCGGGTGGACAGGCGCCGCAGGGGGATCATGCAGATCAGGCCCATGGCGATGGCGAACAGGACCTGGAGACTGAACGGAGACCACCACAGCAGTTCGAAGGCAAGGATGACGAGCGCCCGCTTGAACAGGTGCCGATCCAGGTCGCGGTCACGCGCGCCGGCAAGACGGCGCCGCTCGAAACTCAGCGCCAGCGCGGTCCCGGCCAGGAAGACGAAGGTCGGCGCGCACAGGTGGGTGATCCAGCGTGTGAAGAACTGGGCGGCGGGGAGCGCGGTTCCCGCCTCATGGGCGTACCACGAATCGTCGGCGAGCCGGCCACCGTTAAACGCCAGGCTGGCGTGGTCGATGGCCATCAGGACCATGACGAGGCCGCGCATCCAGTCGATCGCCGCCATGCGGTTGGCGTCTGTGATCGGCCGCGTTCCAGCCATCCCCGCATCTTGGACTGTTCGGTTGTTCGAGATTTCCTGACTCCCAGATCGATTTTAGTGTAAATTACACGTTATGACCACGAGACCTGCATACCCTGACCCGGTTGCCGATACAGCCGTGCTCGACGAGTGTAGCACGGCAAGGCTGGATGCGCTCTACGAGCGACTGACCTCCCTCAGGAAGGTATCCATCGGCTATCCGTGCAATCACCGGTTCGATTTCGCCCCGCTCTACCGCTTCATGGAGTTTGCCGTCAACAATCTGGGCGATCCGTTTTCGGGCAGCAACTTCCGCATGAACACCCACGACTTCGAACGCGAGGTGATCATGACCTTTGCCCGCCTGACGGGGATCGACAGCGAAGACTGCTGGGGTTACGTAACTAACGGCGGGACGGAGGGGAACATGTACGGCCTCTATCTCGCCCGGGAAATCCATCCGGACGGCATCGTCTATTTCTCCGAGGATACGCATTACAGCGTCAGCAAGATACTCAGGCTGCAACATACGCGCAATATTATGATTCGAAGCGGTCATACCGGTGAAATGGACTACCGGGACCTGGAGGAGAGCATCCGGATCCACCGCGATGTGCCGCCCATCGTGTTCGCCAATGCCGGTACGACGATGACGGGCGCCATCGACCGGCTGGACCGCATACGGGAGGTCCTTGAAAGACAATGCACGCCGAACGCGTACATTCATGTCGACGCGGCCTTTTCGGGCATGATCCTGCCCTTCGTGGACGATCCGCCGCCCTGGCACTTCGGCGATGGCGCCGACAGCATTTCCATTTCGGGACACAAGATGATCGGATCTCCCCTGCCGTGCGGCGTGGCCATGGTACGGAAGACGCACATGGAACGTATTTCCCGTTCGGTCGAATATGTGGGCGCGCTCGATACCACCATAAGCGGATCCAGAAACGCGATTACACCCCTGATGCTCTGGTATGCCCTGCGCCTGCACGGCGACGACGGGTTTCGAGACCTGGTCGGCGAGTCCGTGCGAAAAGCGGCCTATGCGGAGAAGGCGCTGAACGAGATCGGCGTGAAGGCCTGGCGTAATCCCTACTCGGTCACGGTCGTCTTTCCCCGGCCGCCGAAAGCTATCATGGACAAATGGGTGCTAGCCGGTTCCGGCGACATAGCGCACCTCATTGCCTTGCCAGGCGTTACCTGGGAAACGCTTGAGGAATTCATTGACGATATGCAGTGAGCAACCGAGAAATCCACATGAATGAAATCATCATCCCGGTAAAAGAACCTCCCGGCACCCTGGCGGCCGTCTCCGAATCGCTCGCCCGTGCCCAGATCAACATCGAATTCATAGAGGCCCGCGTGGTGGGGGAGGGCGGCATCATCGTATTGCGCGTGGACCGCTATGACGCCGCGCTCCGGATACTGAGGGATGCGGGGTACCGCGCGGTTACCGAGGATGCCCTTGTGCTCGACCTGGAAAACCGGCCCGGTGCGCTGGCGGAGGTGGCAAGGCGCCTGGCGGACGCCAGGATCGGAATCCGCAGCCTTCGGATCGTCGAACGGGCCGGTGAACGAAGCCTGGTGGCGCTGGTCGCGGATGATCCGGACGCCGCCCGGCAATTACTCGCCGCGGAGCTTGTGGGTGGGGGCGGGACTTGAATAAAGCCTACAGCAGGGACATGTAGGTTTTCAGTTCGTAGTCGGTGACCTGGGACCGGTAGCGTTCCCATTCTTCCTGCTTGTTCTCGATCAGCTTGTCGAAGACCTCTTCTCCGAGACAATTCACCAGCAACTCGCTTCCTTCCGCCAGTTTGATCGCCTCGTTCAGGTCTTTGGGCAGGGGCTGTATGCCCAGCTTCCGGCGTTCCTCATGGGACATGCTGGACAGGTCGACCTCCGCCGGTGGGCCGAGTTCGTACCCGTTCTCAATGCCCGCCAGGCCCGCGGAGAGGATGACGGCAAAGGCCAGGTAGGGGTTGCAGGATGGATCGGGGGCGCGGTATTCCACGCGCATGGCTTCATGTTTCGAGGGGTTGTAGGTAGGCAGCCGGATCATGTCCGCCCGGTTGTGCAACGCCCACGATACGAAAAGCGGCGCCTCGTAGCCGGCGATGAGCCGCTTGTACGAGTTGACCCACTGATTGGTGACCAGCATGGTCTCGGGAGCGTGGCGCATCAGCCCGGCGACAAAAGACCGGCCCGTATCCGACAGGTGGTATTCCATGCCTTCGTCGAAAAAGGCGTTTTGGTCGCCGCGGAAGAGCGAAAGGTGTATGTGCATCCCGCTTCCGTTGTGGCCGGCGTGGGGCTTGGGCATGAAGGTGGCGTACACGTTGTGCCGGAGGGCCACTTCCTTCACCACGAGGCGGTAGGCCATCGTATAGTCCGCCATGGTCATGGCGTCGGTGTACCGCAGGGAGATCTCGCTCTGGCTGGGACCGCCCTCGTGGTGGCTGAACTCGACGCCGATACCGATCTCTTCGAGGGCCATCACGGTGTCGCGCCGCAGGTCCGTCGCCCAGTCCAGGGGCGTCAAGTCGAAGTAACCGCCCTGGTCGAGGGGCTGGGGCGGGCCTTCGCTGGACTTCAGGTAGTAGTATTCCAGTTCGGGCTGGACGTAGAAGGTGAACCCGTGCTCGGCCGCGCGATGGAGGCTCCTTCTCAGGATCTGGCGGGGGTCGCCCTCGTAGGGCCTGGCGCCGTCGGGTTCGAGGATATCGCAGAACATGCTGCCCACGGCGCTCTTCCGGGCGTCAGGCCGCCACGGCAGGATCTGGAACGTGCTGGGATCCGGCATGGCGATCATGTCCTCCTCGCTGTGCCGGATGAATCCCTCGATGGAAGAGCCGTCGAAGACTTCGCCGTCCTCCAGGGCGTCTTCCAGTTCCTCCACGGTGATGGAAAAACTCTTCAGAAAACCCAGAATGTCCGTAAACCACAACTGGATGATCTTGACGTTGTGTTCCTGGGCTGTATGGAGGACGTAATCCTTCGCCGCATCCGATGTGTCGTTCATGCCTTACCTGCAGGGGGTTCCACCATGGCTACTTGGACGGCTTTACCTTGCGCTTCCTCTTCATGTCGCGGATCGCGGCCTTGCGCCTCTGTTCCTTGCGGAACCGCTGTCTCCGGAGTTCCTTCTGGCGTTCGCGCATACCTGCTCCTGGTGCGTGTCCGGCACCTGGACCGGACGGTTGTTTTAGGCTCCCGAAGACCCGGATCGAGCTGTTCTTCGGCGAGCCCTGACTGCTCGGATTCGATCAGATTGTCATTGATTGCAGCTTCAAGGACGATTATACAATCTAATCCGGGCAGCCTGTCCGGGCAATCAGTTTCTCGGTCGTTCAACACCCCGGTATTCCGTCTTCCGACTGGAGTCTTGCGTGAACCAGGTACGTCTACTGTCTAGATCGGATATGGCTTCCGTCCTCACCATGCCGGATGTCATCGAAGCCGTGGAAGAGGGGTTTCGGTCCGCGGGCGAGAAAGACGACGTCCCCGTCCGCCTGCCCGTCCACGTAGCGGACCGGCCCTCCGTCGCGCTTTTCATGCCGGCCTACCTTGCCGGATCGCATACGCTGGGCGCCAAGGTCGTTTCCGCGTTCCACGACAATCCTGCCAGGGGCCTTCCGATGATCACGGGATTCTACGTGCTGTGCGACGCGGAGACCGGGCGGCTCATCGCCCTGATGGACGCCACTTTCCTCACCGGAATACGTACGGCGGCCGCGTCCGCGGTGGCCACGAAGTACCTGGCGCGCAAGGATGCCAGGGTACTGGGCATCATCGGGACGGGCGTCCAGGGCCGGTTCCACGTGGACGCGATCCTGGCGGTCCGCCCCATCGAACGGATCGTCGTGTACAACCGGACGCCCGAGCGGGGACACGCACTCGCCGATGACCTTTCGTCCCGGGGGATATCCTGCCGCGTGGCGGAAACCGCTGCCGAATGCGCGGCCGAAGCGGACGTGCTCGCGGTCTGCACGTCCAGCAAGTCGCCCCTCTTCGACGGCGGCCTGGTTCGTCCCGGCAGCCACGTGAACGCCGTTGGCGTCTACACCGCCGACTCGCAGGAACTGGACGCCGGGTTGATCCGGCGGGCCCGCGTGTTCGTCGATACCTACGAAGGCGCGCTCGAGGAAGCGGGCGACATCATCGTCCCCCTGCGGGCGGGCGAAATCTCCAGGGATCACATCCGCGCCGAACTGACCGAACTGGTGACCGGCAGGAAGGAAGGACGGACCGGTGACGGGGAGATCACCGTTTTCAAATCCGTGGGTTACGCCATGGAAGACGCGGTCACCGCGCGCCTGGCCTATGAACGGGCAGCGGATTCGGGGGTAGGCGCTACATTCGACCTGGAAGCATGAAGCGCGTTTTGATCATCCGATCGGGCGCGGTCGGGGACCTGATTCTTACGCTCCCCGTGCTCTCCGCGTTGAAGAAGCGTTATAGCGGCCTGTCCATCGGCATAATGGGCGATCCGGTCCGGCTGTCGCTGTTGAAGCACTGCGGGTTCGTGGACGACGTGCTATCGGTGGACGACCGGAAATTCACCCCTCTGTTCGCGCCGGGCGGACCGGGCACACCGGGCGGCGCACTCCCGGGCTCCGTGCCGCGGAAGCTGCCCGATCATTTGATTCGGCACCTGCGATCCTACGACTTAATACTCTCCTATCTGCCCGATCCCGACGGTGTGTTCGTGGAGAATCTCCGAAGGATTGCGTCCGGCCCGGTGCTCACAGGACAGTCCCGGCCTCCCGACGGCCGTAGAATCCACATGACCCGCGTGTTGATGGATGCACTGAAACCCCTGGGTATCGAGACTGCAGTCGATCCACCCCGGGTCGTAGTTCCGTCAAGCGACGCCCCGGACGACTTGGGAGAACCGGAAACGGAACAAGGGCTGGTCGCCATCCACCCTGGTAGCGGTGGCGCGGACAAATGCTGGCAGGCGGAAAACTACGGGGCACTGATCGACCTGTTGACCGAATCGGGCTTCAGGCCGATGATCACCTTCGGGCCGGCGGATCACCGGATCCGTCGTCGCCTGCTGCCCTGGATCGAATCCCGCGATGTCCTGGTTATCGAGGACCGGTCCCTGGTGGAAGTGGCCGCCCTGTATGCCCGTTGCCGGACCATGATCGGCAACGATTCGGGCATGACCCACCTGGCCGCGGCCGCGGGCACGCCGGCCATCGCGCTGTTCGGACCGACGGACCCGGCCGTCTGGGGTCCCCGGGGGAAGGACGTGTGCATACTGTGGGGTACCGATGTGTTCGAAGGAGACGTGGACGGTATAAGATGGAAGCCACCGTTCCGCCCGCGAAGCCTGGACGACATCGAAGCGACGACCCCGTTTCGAACCCTGTCGGGTTTCTGTGCAGCCGCCGGCGCGGAACGCAATTAGATTCAAGAGTCAGGGGTGGTTTCATGTAAATAAGTTGAGGTTACCTCAGAACCGATGAAATGTTGAAGGCACTTGACACGACTTCAAGGGCGTACTATGTTCGCCGACATGCGACCGGATTGGTTGAAGCTAAAGTGTTGGACCGCGGTTTTTGCTGTCGCCCTCTTCGTGCTCTCGGCGACGCCCCATGACCACGACCACGACGAAGAATGCGTAAACGGCACCTGTGTTCCCTGTCATGTCCAGGGACTGCCAACCATCGATTCCATCGATCGCTCCGGGGCACACGACTTTCCCGATGTGCCGGTATACCGTATATCCGGCGCGTACGCCCAGGTGCATCCCCTTGATGCGGCGACCCGAGGACACGATTCTCGGGCCCCACCTGCCTGAATACCCCTTCCTTTCCCTTTTTCACATAATTCGTCCAGTTCCTGATGCCAGTTCGCTGGTTTTGCGCCATCAAATACGTCCCGTGCATCGGTGACTTTGTCTTCCTGGAAACAGTGATCCGAAGTCGCGCCAGCGGCGTGGCAAGGGATCGAATATACTTCATGCAACCGGAGGGAAAATCTATGGAATCCGGTCCGGAATCCCGGATGAAGAACACAAGCGATGTACAGACTGCCGAGGAGCCTGAAACCCCGGCCGATTCGGCAGGCTCCGCGATGTCGCCCGTGCTGGAAGCCCGGTCGCTGTCCAAGCGTTATGACGAAGTAGAAGCTGTTGTCGGCCTCGATCTCCGTGTCGGCCCGTCGGAGATCTACTGCCTCCTGGGTCCGAACGGCGCCGGCAAGACGACGACGATCCATCTTTTCCTGGGGTTTCTGGAGCCGACGTCCGGAAGCGCTCACGTGATGGGTCTGGACGTCGCCGAGGAACCGCTGAAATCCAAAACACACCTCGCCTACGTTCCCGAACAGGTCATGCTCTATCGCAACCTGAGCGGCCTGGAAAACCTGGCCTATTTCGCCGCTCTGGGCGGGAAGGAATCCCTTTCGGCGGATCGCCTCACCGAGATCCTTGGCGAGGCGGGACTCCAGGCGGATGCGGTACATTCCCGCGTATCCTCGTATTCCAAGGGTATGAGGCAGAAAGTCGGCATTGCGATCGCCATCGCCAAGGAGGCCGACGCCCTGCTCCTCGACGAACCGACGTCCGGGCTCGACCCCGAGGCTTCGAACGAGTTCTCCGAACTGCTGGAGCAGCTCAAGGACCGGGGCGTAGCGGTGCTCATGGCGACCCACGACCTCTTTCGCGCGAAGGAAACCGGAACGCGGGTCGGAATCATGCGGCACGGCCGCCTCGTTGCGGAGATGACCACCGACGAAATCGGCCACGCGGATCTCGAACGTATCTACCTCGAACACATGCACGATTAGGAGCCAACTATGATCAGGCATATCGTCCGAAAGGAATTCATGGACGTAGTGCGGGACGGGCGCTTCCGCTGGTGCGCCGCCCTGGTAGGCGCCCTGCTCCTGGTTTCGCTGGGAACGGGATGGGTCCAGGCGCGAAATGCGCAGAAGGAACTCGCCGCCGCACAGGCAACCGCCCGCGATCACTGGGAATCACAGGGCGAGAAGAACCCCCACTCCGCGGCCCACTATGGTGTATACGCGTTCAAACCCCGGCTGGCGCTGTCCTTCGTCGATGAAGGGGTGGATTCCTATACGGGAACTTCCGTGTTTCTGGAGGCTCACAGGCAGAACGACTTCCTGCTGCGCCCCGCACAGGACGCGACGCCCGCGCAGCGCATTGGCGCGTTAACGGCGGCGCAGGTCCTTCAGCACCTGGTACCGCTTCTTATCATCCTGCTGACCTTTGGGGCGCTCGCCGGCGAGCGGGAGCGGGGCACCCTGCGGCAACTCCTCGCTACGGGCGTTGGACGCCTCGAACTCGCCATGGGCAAGGCCCTTGGCGCGACGGCCGCCCTGGCGCTGCTCCTGGTACCCGCGGCAGTTGTGGGCGCGGCCGCCATCGTCGTGGGCAGCCCAGGACCGGCGACTTCCCCGCTGGTACGCGGCGCCGTGCTTGCCGGGATTTACCTGGCCTATTTCGCCACGTTCATTGGTTTGTCCCTCGCCGTCTCGGCCCGGGCCCCTTCGGCACGGGCCGCGCTGGTCGTCCTGCTGGCCATCTGGGTGGTGAACGGACTCGTGGCGCCACGCGTCGCGGTGGATCTCTCGAAATGGCTGTACCCGACGCCTTCCGCGATCGAGTTCGCCCACACCCTTGAACAGGAGATGGCCAACGGCGTGGAGGGCGTTGACCGTCCCGACCGGGCCGCCGTGACGCAGAACCTGCTAGCCCAGTACGGGGTGGAGCGGACCGAAGACCTCCCGATCAACGCGATCGGTGTCTTCCTGCAGGAAAGCGAGGTATTCGGCGACCAGATCTTCGACCGTAATTACGGTGCATTATGGGAGACCTTCGAGCGCCAGGGATACGTACACGAAGCGCTCGCGGTGACGGCGCCGCTGCTGGCGGTTCGGACGCTTTCCATGGGCCTGGCCGGGACCGATGTCGAACAGCACCGCCACTTCGCCGGCGCCGCGGAGCAATACCGGAGGGATCTGGTGGAGCGCTTGAACGGCGAGTTGACCGAAAACTCCCGAACCGGTGAGGTCTACCTCGCCTCCGCCGATCTCTGGTCGCAGATGCCGCCCTTCCGGTACGACGCGCCGGAAGTGTCGTGGGTCCTGAAGAACCGGGCCCTTTCGCTCCTGATGCTCGGACTGTGGCTGGCCGGTGCGTTTGTGGTCGCCACATACGCCGTTCGCCGCGCGGAGGTGGCCTGATCATGCAGACCAGGAACATAAAGACCATCCTGCTCAACGAGTGGCGGCTTCTAGCGGCCGACCGCACCTTGCGGATCGTCCTGCCCCTTTTCATCGTCCTCTTTGCCTACGCGCTGGCCAACGGCATGGCCTGGGTCCGATTCCAGGAACACACGGTCCAGGTCGTACGGGAGGGGAATGTCCAACGGACTGAGGGGTTGGAACGCGAACTGGCCGCCATCCAGAACGGAGCCCAGCCGTCCTCCCCCTTCCGCGACCCTCGCAACGCCAACGTGATGGGTGGCCGCAGGGGCGCCCGGGCCGTCGCGCTGGATCCCGGTCCCCTGACCGCACTGGCGGTGGGACAAAGCGACCTGCTGCCGTACTACTACGATGTCAGCATCTATACCAACGAAACCACGTTCCTGCAGAACGGCGAGGTGGAGAACCCGCTCAACCTCATGGTGGGAAGATTCGACCTGGCCTTCGTCGCGATCTACCTGCTGCCCTTGCTCGTGCTGGCTATGGGTTTCAACGTGCTATCGGGGGAACGCGAACAGGGCACCCTGGCCCTTACACTTTCCCAGCCCGTATCGGCGCGCCGGTTCGTAACTGCGAAACTCGCCTTCCGCGCCATGCTGGTCCTGGCCGCGGCCATCGGGGTGTCGTTGATCGGAATACTGATCTCGGGAGGTTTCGGGTCTACGGGGCCGCTCGGCAGGGTGCTTCTGTGGTGCGCGGCGCTGACGGTGTACGCACTGTTCTGGTTCGCACTCACCGCCTGGGTAAACAGCCTCGGCCGGTCATCCTCCTGGAACGCCACAGTGCTGGTGGGGGCCTGGCTTGTACTGGTGGTGGTGCTGCCGGCCGCCATCAACATCGCCGCGGGCCTGCTCCATCCGCTCCCGTCGCGGGTGGAGATGATTACTGCCCAGCGCGAAGCCTCAAACGACGCGGTGAACCGACGCAGCGAACTGCTTGCCCGTTACCTCGAAGACCATCCCGAACTGACCGGTGGAGACGCGACCGATGAACCCAACCGGGCGGCGCTCGCCTGGGCCGCGACAGACGCGGTGAACCAGCGCCTGGAAGAGGTGTCTGAGCGACATAGGATAGGACGTGACGAGCAGAATGAACTGATCCGCCGCTACAGGTTCTTCTCCCCCGCGCTCCTGGTCCAGGAGCTGCTGATCGACGCGGCGGGTACGGGTGATGCGCGGTTTTCCCGGTTTCAGTCGCAGGTGCGAGATTTCGCCGGTCAATGGCAGTCGTTCTTCGTGCCCGCGATCCTGGCCGGGGAGAAGATGTCGGCGGATGTGCTACCCACGTTGCCGGGTTTCAATTTCGTAGACGAGTCCTTAGGCGACGTGGGCCAGCGCGCGACGGTACCGCTATCGGTACTGATCATACTGGTCGGGCTGGTAGGTACGGGCGCCTGGGTCGGACTCGGCAAGGTCCGGGGCGCCGGTTGAGCTGGCCCCGGATTTATCCCATAGGAGATTCAGATAAGAAATGAACTATCAGATAAGTAGAGGAACCGTAGACAACATCGGCGTGTTCGTCTCGTCTGCATGTGCGATCCACTGCCTGGCCTTGCCGTTGGTGGTGACGTTCCTGCCGCTAGTGGGTCTCGGATTCCTGGCCGGTGAACCCGCCGAGTACGCCATAATCGGCGCGGTACTGCTCGCAGCCGGGAGCGTGGTCGCAGGCGTAAGGTTTCACAGGAGCTGGAGGGCGTTTCTTACCCTCGTACTGGCCGTGGGGATAATCGTTACGGGTTTCACGGCGGCCGAAGGGAACTTCGAGGTAGTCCTCCATGTAACCGGGGGCATATTGCTCGCGACGACCCATCTCCTGAACCGGCACCTGTGCAGGACCTGTCCCGCGGCCGGCTGCTGATATCAACCCGCGTCCGGCCTGAACGACCAGGCAGCTTTCCCCGTCCTGTCCACGGTAAGGCGGCACGCGGGGCCAAAGGTGTGGGTCGTGGTGACCGAGACCGGCTGCGTCTCCATGGAGAATTCGGTGATGCCGTAACCGTCGCCGAAGAGCCCGGATGCCGCGGACCCGGTGCGGTCGGCGGGAGCCCCGGCGGGAACCGCGCCGACCGCGAGAGGGTCGGCGCCTGGCCCGGCAAAACCGCCGCCCCGGGTTGACCATTCCACCACGATGTCGAGGTCTGGCCCGCGGAAGGATGCGCGTTTCTCTATCCCGGAAGGCTTCGCACCCGCGTCATCGTCCGTCTTGCCCGCCGCGATGCAGACCGCCGACCCCGGCTTCGTTCCCACGCCATCGTCCGCACTCCGTTCCACCGGGCTGGCCATCTTCGTTGCCACGTATCCGTACACCCCCAGTTCAGCCTCGAGCAGGTCCGCCTCGTCGGGCGGAAGCGTCACGGTCACCGACGTGATGTCCCGGAACAGCCGGCCAGGCAGGTCGTCGCCGATGGCGGAACGGTAACGGGTCAGGAACCCGCTTCTGGCAATACCGGCCGTCTCCGCGCCAGGCTTTTCCGGAGGAAGGTCCGGCGCCCAGCGTTCCAGGAACCCGGGATCGTATTCCATCACCCAGGAAATCAACCGGGCGTCGTCCTTTCGGGGTATATCGACCGTCCAGAACCAGGGGATGTCCTGGTCCCGGTACCTTCTCTTCCGCTTGAACCGCGTGATATCCCGTTTCAACGCCCTTTCCAGGCGGCCGGCGAGATCCTCTGATCCGCCCTCCTGCTCTATGCCGAAAGCGATGGCGTCGCGGGGCGCCCAGGAGGTACGGCCCGGATCCATGAACTCGAAATAGGTCTCGCGGCCATAGTAGTAGCGGCCGGTCCACGACATGTCCGTGGCCTGGTCATGGGTCGTCCGCTCTTCGGAACAGGCGAAGTGCTCGTTCAGAAACCCGGACGCGCCGATGGAACGATAAGTCTCAGCGTCCAGGAAGATGAGCAGGTGGTTCAGATAGACAGGTTGCATGGCTCAGACGGGATACTGGGGGTCATCGGCCGCCGACAGATCGGCGGGGCTGTTCAATACGCCCCCGGGATCCGGGGGAACGACCTCGTGATCGACCAGGGGATCGCCCGTGGAAACCATCCAGCGGTCCAACCGGGCGCGCATGTCGCGCAACACGTCCGCGGATTCGGGCCGGTCGGCCAGGTTGTTGGTCTCGTTTGGATCAAACACGGTGTCGTAGAGTCTCTCACGGGGCACAACCCGATCGCGCCAACCCTGCTCGATCAGGGTCGTTTTCGTGATCGATGCGTCGCAGTTCGTCATGACGGGAAGTTCGCGGTCTCCGTATCGCCGGATGTACTTCCAGCGTTGCGTCCGCACGGCCCTCTGGGGCTCGTAGGCCGCGTGGTAGTTCACCTCGGCGAAGACTTCTTCCCGGATCTCCGTGGCTTCACCTCGGACGAGCGGGTCCATTGACACGCCCTGCAGCCAGTCCGGCCAGGCCGACCGCTCGATCCCGACCAACGCGCAGATAGTAGGGAACAGGTCAATCTGGCTAACCATGCCATATATGACTTTGCCGCCGCTGTATCCCGCGGGACCGCGAAGGATGAGCATGACGCCCATGCCGTGGTCGGTGAGGTGGCATTTCATCATGGGGAAGGCGATGCCGTGATCGGTGGTGCAGACGACCAGGGTGTCGTCCCTCAACCTGCCCCTGTCGATGGCCTCCAACACCCGCCCCATCTTTCGATCGAGCGTGCGTGCGGCATCGATAAACAGGCCCATGTCCCGGCGAAGCTCCGGCGTATCGGGGAACGGTGCCGGCGGGCGCACGAAACGGGGATCGGCCGGCGGTTCCCCATCGGGTTGCGGTGCGAAGCCCGCGCCTCTGCGATGGGTTTCCCCGAACCCCACGTCCAGGAAGAACGGGCGGTCGTGGGGTTCGGACAGGAAGGCGGCGGCGAGTTCTTCAGCAGGGGCTTTCTCGTCACCGGTCTCCCGCGGCAGGATGCGTGACCACCCGGCGTCATCCAGATCCTTCACCACGTGCTGGAATCCGGCCATCACCGTGTCGAATCCCGCCTTGCGCAGCGTGTGCATGATGAGCCGCTCGGGATGGTGGATCGACCATCCCCGGTTGACCAGGCCGAACATGCCGCAGCTGTGGGCCCACTGTCCGGTGAGCAGGGCCGCCCGGCTCGGGGAACAGGTCGGGTTCGCGCAGTAGGCCGACCTGAAAAGGACCCCGTCCTCCGCCAGTCGTTGCAGGGCGGGTGTGGGTATGGCGTGGCCGTAGGGTTGTATGTACCGGCCCGTATCGTGGGAATGGAGGTATACGATATTCACAGACTGACGATCCCTGGGTATGGTTTTCTACCTGTTGCTACATGCGCCTCGGCACCTCAATGCCGAGCAGGTCCAGCACCCGCTCCAGCACGCGCAGCGTGACCCCCGACAGGGCGAGCCAGGAGGCCCGGCGGTCCGCATCTTCCTCGTTCAGGATGTGGTGGGTATGGTAGAACCGGTTATAGGCCGTGGCCAGCTGGAAGGCATACTCGCACAGGTGGTTCGGCGCCCGGGTTTCGAAGGCCAGGTCGACCACCTCGGGCAATTCGGACAACTTGAGGTCCAGGTCGCGTTCCGACTCGCTTCGGGGCGCCATGATCCCACCCGGCTGGAGGCCGCGTTCGCCGGCCCGCCTTAGCACCGACTTGATCCGGACGGCTGCGTAGAGGATGTAGGGACCCGTTCGGCCCTCGAAGGATGAAAAACGGTCCAGGTCGAAGACATAGTCCTTCGTCCGGTGGTTCATCAGGTCGGCATACTTCAGGGCGGCTACGCCCACGATGCGGGCGATGTGCTCCTTCTCGTCCTCGTCGTATTCGCGGACCGATTCGATGGTTTCAATGCGCGCCATGGCGTGATCGGTCACCAGCCCGATCAGGTCCTTCAGTTTCATGATCCCGCCTTCGCGGGTCTTGAAGGGCTTCCCGTCCTTACCGTTCATGGTCCCGAAGCCGTTGTGTTCCAACCGCGTCGTCTCCGGCGCTACGCCCGTCTTGTAGGAAGCCTTGAATACCTGTATGAAATGCTGCCGCTGCCGATTGTCGACCACGTATAGGATGCAGTCGGGCTGGAATTGCTCCACGCGCTGGTTTATGGTCGCCAGATCGGTCGTGCCGTACAGCACAGCGCCGTCGGTCTTCTCCAGCATCAGCGGCGGGATCGATTCCTTGTCCTCCGAGTCGTCGACCTCTACGACCAGTGCGCCCCGGCTTTCCGTGGCGTATCCCTCCGCCTTCAATCGTTCAATCAGACCAAGAAGCCGGTCCTGGGTATCGCTCTCTCCAAGCCACAAGTCGAAATGGATGTTCAACAGTTCGTAGCTCTGCCGGAGGTCGTCGACGGACACGTCACGGAAATGTTGCCACAGCGCGCGGTAACCCGGCCGTCCGGCCTGCAGGTCCACCGTGGCCTGACGCGCGGCCTCGGCGAATTCCTGGTCGCTTTTTTCTCTTTCGCTGGCCTGGGGATACAACTCCTCCAGGTCACTTATGGTCACGGGGGGCTCATCGGGATACGGCCCCGAGAAACCGGCGTCGAAATAGGGCAGGCCGGGCTGGCGGTCCCGGAGGCCCTCGATGATGAGACCCATCTGCAGACCCCAGTCGCCCAGGTGCACGTCGCCGATCACATCGTGGCCCAGGAAGCGGCAGATCCGCACGATGCTCTCGCCGATGATGGCGGCCCGGAGATGGCCGACGTGGAGCGGTTTGGCCACGTTTGGGCCCCCGTAGTCTACGAGGATCCGGCCGGGCGTCCCGGTGATTTCGCAGCCCAGCCTGTCGTCCTCGTACACTTCCTGGACGTGGGCGGCGATGTAGTCATCCTGCAGCACGATGTTGATGAAGCCCGGTCCGGCGAGCGAAAGATCTTCGAACACGGCCGGCGCCGAGATGGAATCGACCACGTTCTGTGCAATCTGACGTGGGTTGGCCCGGTACTGTTTGGCCGCCGCAAGCGCCCCGTTGCACTGGAACTGGCACAGGTCCGGCCGGTCCGATACCCGCACTTCGCCATAGCTTCGATCATAGCCGGCCGATTCGAAGGCGTCGGCAAACAGGCCGGTCAGTTTATCCGCCAGGGTTCCCACGAAGATCCTTTCAGGCTGGACTGCCGTATATGGTGACCACCAGACGCCGCGCGCCGCCGCGGTCCCGGTGTTCGCAGAGATAGATGCCCTGCCAGACCCCCAGGTTCAGCCGGCCGGCGGTGACGGGAATGGACACGCTGCTGCCCATCATCGAGGCCTTGATGTGCGCCGGCATGTCGTCCGGTCCCTCCTCGTCATGACGGTAGTACGGCTGGTGCTCGGGGACCAGGACGTTCATGTGGCGCTCGAAGTCGCCCCGGACGTCGGGCGCCGCGTTCTCGTTGATGGTGAGGGAAGCGGAGGTGTGGCAGATGAAGACGTGGGCGATGCCGACATCGATATCCGCCAGCGCGGGGACCTGGCCGGTGATCTCATCCGTCACCAGGTGGAAGCCCCGGGGCCTGGGGGTCAAGGTAATCTGCTTCTGTATCCACCGCATCAGAGTACGTACCGCTTCAGGAACCGTTCCACGTCGTCGTAGAAGGAAACGATGGTTTCGACTTTGCGCCAGCCGTGCCCCTCGCCTTCGTACAACCGGTAGATGTGGGGCACCTTGTTCCGCTTGAGGACCTCGACGATCGATTCGGCCTGGTCCGGGGGGACCACCTTGTCCTCGCTGCCCTGGAATATGGCGACCGGATCGCGGATTCTGTCCGCGTGGAAGAGGGGCGACCAGGCCTGGTACCGGTCGCTGTGCTCGGGCAGCGTCCCCACCATCAGGTCCAGGTATTTCGCCTCGAACTTGTGGGTATCCGTGGCCAGGCCGAAGAGATTGGTCACGCCGTAGAGACACAGGCCGGCCCGGAAGACTCCGGGGTGATGGACCAGGGCGTTCAGTACGGTAAAACCTCCCGCGCTGCCGCCCTTGATGACGATGCGGTCCGGATCGGCGAGTTCACGATCCACGAGGGCAAGGGCGCCGCTGACGGCGTCTTCTGTGTCGTACTCGCCCCAGTGCTCGCGCAGGGCGGTCATGTAACTGCGCCCGTAACCCGTACTTCCGCGGTAGTTGACATACAGGCAGGCATAGCCCCGGTTGGTGAAGAAAGGGATCTCGGCGGAATAGTCCGTCCGATGCTGGCCGGTCGGTCCCCCGTGGATGCTGACAATGGCCGGCGGCTTTCCGGACCCGGAGAACCGGCTGCTGGCCGGTGGATAGTAGAGTCCGTGCACCTCGCCCCCGCCCGGGTTCTTCCAGGTAATCGATTCGGGAACGGAGAGGTCGGCTGCGGGGATCATCTCCGACTGGCTGCGGCGATGCACCGTATGGCGATGCACCGTTGATTCGCTTTCCTCCAGGGTAACCACGCGCTCCGGAACGGTGGACGAAGAGGCGATACAGGCCACGGCATCCCGCGCCGGGGAGATGGCAATCTGCATCATCCAGGTGTACCGGGGTGTTTCGACCTTCGTCTTCCGGCCGGTCGACACGGAGACCTTCCAAAGCGACGCGAAGCCCTTTTCGTTTGTGCGGAAGTAGAGGGTATCGCCGTCCGGCCCCCAGCCGTAGACCCGTACGCCCTGTACCCAGGCTGGGTCGGCCAGGGTGGCGCCCCCGGCCACGACGCGCTGCTCGCCCGTATCCAGGTTCAGCGCGACCAGGTTTTCCCACTCTCCTTCCGTGACGATGTAGGAAAGCCACCTGCCGTCGGGGGAAAAGGCGGGCTGGAATACCGGCGTATCCGTATCTCCCGCGATCAACTGCTCGTCTTCCAGCGCACGGCGGCCGGAATCGATCCGGGCGGTCTTCAACCGCGTGCCGTCCCAGGGCATCTGCGGCTGGTCCCACTCGATCCAGGCGATCCGCTCGCCGTCGGGATGCCAGGCCGGCTGCATGTAGAAATCAGCGCCGCGCACCAGGTTCACCGGCCATCCGCTGCCCTCGCCGTCGACCAAAGCGATGACGTCTACCGATTCGCAGGTGTGGACGTACAGCACCCACTTTCCATCCGGTGACACGGTGGGCGAAGCGGCCGCGCCAAAGGCGGGCGTGATCGGCCGGGCCGTTCCCGGAGCGAGGGACTGGCGGTACAGCCTGCCGTCCTTTTCGGCGAACACGACCCAGTCATCGGCCACGGTGAAATCGCCGCCCCCGTAGCCCACGCCGCCCCGGACCGGATGGCCGTCCGTCAGGTCGTATGGCGCGTCGGTGCCGTTGCGGCAAACGAGCACACCGGTATCCGATCGCTGTTCCAGCCATACCAGGCCGGTGCCGTCGCCGTTCCACTGCACGTCGTAGAGCGGTGTCCGGGCACCCATCGTCTTCGCCGTAATGGCGCTTTTCCAGTAACCATTCGCGACGGGTATGCGGTCCGTTGACACGGGTATGCGGTCCGCCGCCTGACCGGTCAGCACGGGTTTGTCCTTATCGCCAGGTTCCATGTTTACCGCTTGTAATCACCGCGCTTAAATCCTTTCTTGAATATACCCGCAGGCGGTTCGTAAGCAACCGTTTATGCATCGTCCGAAGGCATGTCCGAATCATCACCGCCCGGCTGGCCCGGGAACCGGTTACGGTGCTGTTCATGCGTCTCTCAAAGTTCTTCTATCAAACGCTGCGCGAGGCACAGGGCGAAGCGGAAACGCCCAGCCACCAGCTTCTCCTTCGCGCGGGTCTCGTCCGGCAGGTGGCTTCCGGCATCTTCGCCTACCTGCCCCTCGGCCTGCGGGTCAAACGACGCATCGAAGAGATCGTCCGCGAAGAGATGGACGCCATCGGCGGCCAGGAGGTGGCGCTGCCCGTGGTGCAGCCGGCGGACCTCTGGCGGGAGAGCGGCCGGTGGCAGCAGATCGGGAGCGACATGGCCCGGCTTAAGGACCGGAACGGCCGCGATCTGTGCCTGGCAATGACCCACGAAGAAGTGGTGACGTCCCTGATACGCGACGTGATCAGAAGCTATCGTCAAATGCCCTGCCTGATGTACCAGATCCAGACCAAGTTCAGAGATGAGCCGCGGCCGCGAGCCGGGCTGATCCGCATGCGCGAGTTCACGATGAAGGACGGATACTCTTTTCACGTGGATGCCGGAAGTCTGGACGACTGGTACGAGAAGGTCTTCGAGGCTTATACCAACATATTCCGGCGCTGCGGACTCGACGCGGTGGCGGTGCGCAGCGACCCGGGGATGATGGGCGGGTCGGACGCCCACGAGTTCATCGAACCGGCGCCGTCCGGCGAAGACACGATCCTGTCCTGCGATGCCTGCGGATACCGTGCAAACAGACAGGTTGCACTATTCGGGAAAGACCGCCCGACCGCCGAGGAACGGCTGCCCCTCGAGGACATCCACACGCCGGGCACCGCTACGATCGACGATCTTGCCAGGTACCTGGACATCCCTGCGACGAAGACCGCCAAGGCTGTGTTCATGGTCGCCACTGTCCCGGACGATCGGGACGGCGGCGAAGGCGGGGCGGCGGACCGGTTCGTGTTTGCCGTGCTCCGGGGCGACATGGAACTCAGCGATACCAAGCTGGCCAATGCAGTCGGAGCGCTCCAGCTGCGGCCGGCCACGCCGGAGGAGATACGCGCCGTCGGCGCGGAGCCCGGCTTCGGGTCGCCGCTCGGCATAGACCGGTCCCGATCGCTCCTCGTCGTCGACGATCTGATCCCGGCCTGCTTCAACCTGATCGCGGGCGCCAACCGGATAGACTATCACGTGCGCAATGTGAATTACGGACGGGACTACGAAGCCGATATCGTCGCGGACATCTCCGCGGCCGGCGACGGAGACGCCTGCCCCGCCTGCGGCGCCGGCCTCCGGGCCGACCAGGGTATCGAAGTCGGAAACATCTTCAAGCTCGGGGATAAGTACAGCAAGGCCATGAACGCTGGCTACCTGGACCGGGCGAATGTCTCCCGGCCCGTCGTCATGGGTTGCTACGGGATCGGTATCGACCGCCTCATGGCGTCGATCGTGGAGCGCCACCACGACGACAACGGCATCTGCTGGCCCGCAGCCACGGCACCATTCCAGGTGGTCGTCATCGACCTGTCCGGCGGCGATTCCCGCCTATCTGACGCGGCGGAATCGGTTTACGAAACCCTGGTCTCGGCGGGACTCGAAGTGCTCTTCGACGACCGTGACGATCGAGCCGGAGTGAAGTTCAACGACGCAGACCTCATGGGCATTCCGGTGAGGCTGACCGTGGGCAGGCGCGGGGTAGAAAAAGGCGTTGTGGAACTCAAGATACGGCGGTCGGGCGAGATGAAGGATGTGCCGCTGGGGGACGGGCTGGTGCAAGCGGTGAAGGCGTCAATCGGGACGTAGACTCTTGTCCTTTGCGGTATCGTCAGAAGATTTCCACCCCGGCTTCCGCCGCGATGCGCCGGACGTTCGCGACGGCCGTCGGGATTTTGTCCTCGGGCAAATGCTCCACCAGCATGTAGCCTTCCGGCTGAACCTCCTCCCAACGCCGAACGGCCGTGACCAGGTCGAGCACCCCGGCGCCGGGCACTTCCTCGTTCATGTGGAGGACGAAGCCGGGTTCCACGCTGAGGTCCTTGATGTGGCAGACTGTCGAGATCGGTCCCATGACGTCGAAGATGTGGTTTAAACGTTCCGTGCTGTGGTAAGCCTGGTCCAGGGACTGGAAGTGGTTCACGAAATCCATGACCACGCGCAGTCGATCGGACCCGACGGCTTCGATCACCTGCCGGTTGATCTCGGGCGACCCCATGATCGTAAGCACGTGGGTCTCGATCACGATGGTCATCCCCTCCTCCTCCGCCTTGCCCGCGACCCGCGACAGGGTGTCGATCAGCACGTCGAGCCGACCCGGTTCGTGGTTCTCGGGCGTAGGGTCATAGGACCCCGCCGGGTTCAGGCTGCCGGTCCGGATTAATACGTTGTGAGCCCTGAGTGCCCGGCCTGCTTCGATGCCGCGGTAAATGGTCTGTAAAACCCGGTCACGCACCGATCCGTCCGGGTCGAACAGGCACTCGCGGTAGCCGATGCCGAACTGGGCCAGCTCCAGACCCAGCTCATCATAGAGCGCGTTGACCCGGTTGCAGTCCGCCGGCGTCAGCTCGTCCAGTACCTCACCGGGACCGTGGTAGCAGACCGAGGTGACGCCCTGGTCCAGGCCCTTCTTCAATACCTCAGCCGTGACGGCCCGGGGATCCCCCGGCGCGAAACCCACGACGCCCAGTCGCATGTAACCGTCCTTTACGTACCCGCTTGATCCGATCCGGACCGCGCGCTACGCGATGCCGCGCGCCTCGTTCTTCCGCCCGGCGTCCTTTCAGTTCCCGATGACCACCAGCACGTCGTTCTTGTCTACCGTGTCCCCTTCGCCGATCCGGATATCCTTGACCGTGCCGCC
This sequence comes from Gemmatimonadota bacterium, assembly GCA_009835325.1. Lineage (NCBI taxonomy): Bacteria > Pseudomonadati > Gemmatimonadota > Gemmatimonadota bacterium. Next base: position 91,765 of record VXWP01000117.1, read on the forward strand.
CGCATGAGCCCGTAGTTCGTTCTCCATCTTCATGGCTTCGATGACGACCACACCGTGGCCGGTCTCCACCGTATCGCCCACCGCAACGGAAATCGACACGACGCGGCCGGGCATGGGCGCCTTGATCTGTTCGCCCCCGGCGCGTCGCCGGGTCTTGACCTGGCCGCGCAACCGGGCCAGTTGTTCGTCTTCCACGGTGACCAAGGACGATACGCCGTTGACCCTGACCTCCCGTTGCTCGCCCCAGGTCGCCGCGACCGCCGTATAGGACCTCCCTTCGATGAGCAGGGAATAGAACTGATCCCCCTGAATCGAGGCCATGTCGATTTCCACCGGGCGACCGTCGATTTGCAGCGCGACCCGGCCTTCCCGGTCATCCAGGCTGACGGTGTATGTCGTACCCTGAATGGTGACTAGATAGCTCAACGTGCACCCTTTCGCCGTCTTATGCGGCGGGCAATCCGCACGGCAACCTGCACCGGTCAGCCCGCGGCGGGAAGGCCGTCATCTGCCCCTGCGCATGGCGTCGCGCCTCCCGGTCAGCTTCCACGGACTCTCTCCGGACCCGTCGGATCCATCCCCGCCGACCCCGGCCGGCACTGCCCGTCTCGCTTCCCGGTGCTTCATGATGGCGGCGAAGGCGGCGGCGATATGACGCTCATCGGTCCCGGCGTCTTCGTCAGGCCCCATGGTCTCGACGAAAGCGGTGGAATAGTCGCCGGAAATGAACCGGGGGTCGGAAAGGGTCCGGAGGTGGAACGGAATCGTGGTCTTGATCCCGCCGATATCGTATTCTCCGAGCGCTCTTTTCATGCGGGCGATCGCTTCTTCCCGCTTCTCGGCCCATACGATGAGCTTGGCGATCATGGGATCGTAATAGATCGGCACCTCGTAACCCACGCAGAAACCGCTGTCCAGCCGGACACCGGGGCCGCCCGGCTCGCTCAGGCGCGTAACCACGCCGACCGAGGGCATGAACTGCGCATTGGGATCTTCGGCGGAGATGCGGCACTCCAGGGCCGCGCCGTGCAGGCGCACGTCTTCCTGCCTGAAGGGCAGGGGCATGCCGGCGGCGATTTCGATCTGTCGCCGGACCAGGTCCTGCCCCGTTCTCAGTTCGGTGACCGGGTGCTCGACCTGAAGGCGGGTGTTCATCTCGAGGAAATAGAACTGCCGGTCCTGGTCGACGATAAACTCCACGGTACCGGCGTTGGTGTACTGGACGGCTTCGGCGGCCCGTACGGCCGCTTCTCCCATGGCGTTCCGCAGCGTATCGTCGAGAATGCAGGAGGGCGATTCTTCGATGAGCTTCTGGTGGCGGCGCTGGATCGAACACTCCCGCTCGCCAAGATGCACCGCGTGCCCGTGCCGGTCGGCGAGGACCTGGAATTCCACGTGGCGGGGTTCCACCAGGTATTTCTCCAGGTAGACCGTGGCGTCGCCGAAGGCGGACTGGGCCTCGGACCGCGCGGTCCGGAGCGCGCCGGCCAGGTCGTCCGGGGATTCCACGACGCGCATGCCCTTGCCGCCGCCGCCCATGGCCGCCTTCACGAGGACCGGGTAGCCGATGGATTCCGCCGCGCCGAGGGCTTCCTCGTCACTGCCGATCCCTTCTTCGGTCCCCGGTACGACGGGCACCCCGGCCCGGCCCATGGTCTTTCGCGCCGCCGTCTTGCTCCCCATGGTCCGCATGGCCTCGCCGGAAGGGCCGATGAACGTGATGCCGGCCTCCGCGCAGCGATCGGCGAACTCCCCGTTTTCGGAAAGGAACCCGTATCCCGGATGGACCGCGTCGGCCCCGGCCTTCTTTGCAGTCTCGATGATCCGGTCCACGCGGAGGTAACTGTCCGAGGAAGGCGCGTCGCCGATGCAGAAGGCCTCGTCGGCGAACTGGACGTGCAGGGCGGTGCGGTCCGCCTCGGAGAAGACGGCCGTCGATTCGATGCCCATTTCCCGGCACGTGCGGATCACCCGGACGGCGATCTCTCCGCGGTTGGCGATCAGTATTTTTCGGATCATGTACCCTCTTACAGCGGGATGTTCCCGTGTTTCTTGGGAGGATTCGCGTCTCGCTTGTTCTTCAGCATCTCCAGCGCGGAAATGATACGTGGACGGGTCTCCTGGGGCTGGATTACTTCATCGATATACCCGATCTTCGCCGCGACATAGGGATTGTCGAACTTCTCCCGGAACTCGGCGGTCAGTTCCTCGCGCAGGGCGTCGGGATCATCCGCTTCGGCCAGTTCCCTGCGATAAAGCACATTCACCGAGGCTTCCGGACCCATGACCGCGAACTGCCCGGACGGCCAGGCGTAATTGATGTCGGCCCGTATCTGCTTGCTGTTCATCACGCAGTAGGCGCCGCCGTAGGCCTTGCGCGTGACCACGGTCAGCCGGGGCACCGTGCTTTCACAGAACGCGTAGAGCAGCTTGGCGCCTTCCTTGATGATGCCGCCGTGCTCCTGGCTTACGCCGGGCAAGAACCCGGGCACGTCCTCGAAGACCACCAGGGGGATGTTGAAGGCGTCGCAGAAGCGCACGAACCGCGCGCCCTTCACGGACGCGTCGATGTCCAGCACGCCGGCGAGCGAAGCGGGCTGGTTGGCGACGATGCCGGCGGTCCGGCCGTTGAAACGGGCGAACCCCACGACGATATTGTCGGCGAACTCGCCATGCACTTCGAAGAAGTCGCCATGGTCCACCACCCGGTGGATCACGTCCTTGATGTCGTAGGGTTTGTTGGCGTCGTCCGGCACGATGCGGGCAAGTTCCTCGTCCATCCGGTCGGGGTCGTCCGTGGACGCGACCCGCAGTGGATCTTCCATGTTGTTCGAGGGCAGGAACGCCAGGAGCTCCTTCACCATGGAAAGGCACGAGGGTTCGTCCGGCGCGGAAAAATGGGCCACGCCGGTCACGGAGTTATGGACGTGCGCGCCGCCCAGTTCGTCGAAAGTCACCTCTTCGTGGGTCACCGCGCGGATCACGTCCGGTCCGGTGATGAACATGTAGCTGGTATCCTCGACCATGAAGACGAAGTCGGTCATGGCCGGAGAGTAGACCGCACCGCCCGCACAGGGCCCCATGATCACCGAAATCTGCGGGATCACGCCGGAAGCCTGGACATTGCGCAGGAAGATGTCGGCGTAGCCCGCGAGGCTGACCACCCCTTCCTGGATGCGCGCGCCGCCGGAGTCCTTCAGGCTGATGACCGGCGCGCCGTTCTTCATGGCAAGGTCCATGACCTTGCAGATCTTCTCGCCGTAGGCCTGGCCCAGCGAACCGCCGAATACGGTGAAGTCTTCGGACACGACGTAGACGCTGCGGCCGTCGATGGTGCCGTAGCCCGTGATCACTCCGTCGCCGAGCACTTCCGTGCCTTCCATGCCGAAATCCCGACAGTCGTGGGTCACGAAGGCGCCGATCTCCTCGAAACTGCCCTCGTCCAGGAGAAAGGCCACCCGCTCCCTGGCGGTCCACTTCCCGGCTTCGTGCTGGCGGTCGATACGGCGCTGCCCGCCTCCTTCGGCCGCCTGTTTTCGCAGCGCGTCCAGGTGTTTCATCTTCTCGGACATGGACATGGGATACGGTTCTCCCGGCGGGACCGGAACGATCGGATCGAGACGGTCACGCCCGCCTGACTATACTACTTCGAAATCCAGGGCCTCCAGGCCGGTCCGCAACCGGTCTTCCCCTTCCGCGGACAGCCGGGCGGTGGGCGGGCGCGGCGGCCCCACGGGTACTCCGCGCCATTCGAGCATCTTCTTGATCCCGGCCAGGACGCCCACCGAAATCAAAAGCGCGATGACCCGGTTGGCCTGTACCTGCAGTGACATGGCTTCCTGTATCCGTCCGTTTCGGAAGGCGTCGTACATGCCCAGGAACATCCGGGGCATGATGTTGTACGTGGAACCGATGGCTCCGTCGCTGCCCATCACGAACCCCGCAACGCACATCTCGTCCGGCCCCGTGATGGCGTTCAGCCTGCCCCCGGACAGGTCTACGAGCTGCTGAAACACGAAGAAGTTCGGGTCCGTGAACTTGATGCCCGCGAAATTGGGTACCGAATCCATGGCCTCCAGGAACTGCCCGGGCGAGACCTGCCCGTCCACGTCGCGCGCGAGCCAGTAGACGTAGAACGGGACCTTCGAAGCGCCTCCGATGGCGGCATAGTGTCGTACGGCGGCCGCCAGGTCGTTGGGTCGGTCCGCGGGGGCGACGGAAGCCACGGCGTCCGCACCCAGCGCGCCGGCCTCCGACGCGAGGACGACGGCGTCCTCCGTGGTCGTGCCGCCCACGTGAAAGACCACCGGGACCTGGCCCGCGACGTCACGGGTTACGGTCTCGCACATCCGCCGCCGCTCCGCGACGGACATCTGCCGGCCCTCACCCGTGCCTCCGGTGATGAAGAATCCGTTACTGCCGGCGTCCACCAGGTGACGCACCAGGGGCGCCACCCGGCCGGACGACAGCTCGAGTTCTTCATCGAAGGGCGTGCAGAGTGCCGGCCAGATGCCTTGGACCAGTTTGGACATGATTCCGGTAATCGTCGTCGGCGTCAGAAACGGTAGTTAATACCCAGCTGAACGAAACCGTCCTGCCGGAGATCGTAGTACAGATCGTCGCGGTCGATGTTGGTGATCGCGACCGCCCCCAGGTCCAGGGAAACAGCATCCGACAGCCGGCGCGCCAGTTCAATACCGTAGATGCGCTGACGCTTGTCGAGATCGTGCAGCACACTCACCGTCGCCTCCGTACCCTGGACATCGTTAAGCATGAGCCGAAGGGCGGCGAAGAGGTCGTTTTCATAGAAATTGGTCGCGCGTCGGCCGCGTCCGTCACGGTCCCATTCGGCGAAAAGAGTAAGGTCGGCGTCCGTATTCCACAAGGAAAAAAACGTGTACTCACCGCCCAGCACGAAGGCGTTGAAGGTCTCTTCCACGCCCGCCAGGTTGCGCGCTCCGGACCGCCTGATCGCTTCCAGCTTGAGCAGAAGAGACCCGGTGGTCCACTGGGCATCCAGGCCGAACTGGCGGATTTGATTGTATATGGGATAAAGTACGGGTACGGGCAGAACGGACGAGCCGGGCAGGTTGGACGGAACGCCCGGTTCGCCGCAGTCAAAACACAGTCCGAAGGAAGGCTCCCTGGCCGTGCCGTCGAATACGCTGGCCCCGAAGTCCAGCAGGCCCACGGTATGGCTGTAGCGGGCGGCGAAATCCGGATGCCACTTCCCGGACGAACTTTCGTATTCCACCAGGTCATTGTCGACGACCACCGAAGCGCGCAGCCGCCCGTCGCTGCCGGGGAACGTGCGTTTCCGGTGCCAGGACATGCCCAGCAGTTCCACCACACCCCAGTCCGACGACCAGGTCACGTAGGCCATGGGCTGCCCCATCCGGGTCTTTTCGTCGGGATGTTCGACCAGGTCGATCTGGTTGACGATGTCCACCAGGTGGCGGGACTCGACCACGCCCCAGAAAACTCGGTCCACGCCCAGGCGCAGTTCCCATTCCCCGTTGCCGGCGGCGCCTGAAAGCAGGAGGTACGCTTCCCGCAGGTCGAAATGGGTACGTCGGTCGTCCGCGCTGTCATAGCGGAACCAGGGCGTCACATTGAGGATGCGGCCCGCTTCGTCTTCGAGGTAGAGGTTGGGTTCCGCTACGAATCCGCTCGCGTGGGAACCCTGGCCCTGGAAAAGGGCAGTCTGGGGAAACCACCGGCTTTCTGCGGCCAGCCGGCCCGACAGGTCGATATAGTAGCTTCCGGCCTGGCCGCGCGAGGCAGCCGGATGCACCGCTACACCGAGCAGACAGACGCCGAACCACAGGAGGCGAACCAGGGCACGCGAGAGGGCCCGCGAGGGCATCACCGCACCCGCCTCAGCCCGGTGCGGGTGAAGTCGCGGTCGTCGATGTCGGTCCCGAACTGGTAATCCGTCCATACCAGGTCGGTGCTCTTGCCCGTCAGATGGTTCACCATGGCCATACTGCCGGCCCGCCAGTAACGGTCCAGATACTGCCGGTACTCACCCAGGGTAAGCGTCTTGAGATGGGCGTCCTTGCGGTCGTAGTACTCGACTTTCCAGACGCGCAGCGACGCCTTGTCGCGCCATACGAGCTGGCGGCGGTAGACCGAACCCTTCTCCACCGGGACGCGCTCGGTGACCACGCAGTCCAGGCCGTCCCCGCAGGGTTCGTCGCGCAGGTACCGGTAGGTGTATTTCTCCACTTCCTGGACCGTCATGTCCTCGTAGGTGAACTCGCTTCCCATGAAGGAACCCGAACGGTTGGACGAACTGATGCGCTTGACGCGCTTCAGGGCCGGCAGGTAGAGCCATTGGTCGTCCGGCCGGTCCTTGTGGCCGTGTATGAGCAGCGCGGTGCCCCGGGCGTCGCGCGGCTGGTCGAACACGAAGAGACTCTTGTTGCCGTCGTCTTCTGCCTCGAGCACCTTCACGCGCACTTCACGGACGCTTTCCTGCCCCTTCTTGTTGCGCAGGACCATGGTCATGCCGGCCGAGAAATTGCCGAAACCCTCGTCCTGGCTCCGGGCGTCCCGGGCGATCTGGAGCCCCTTTTCTTCCGACGGTCCGCCTGGACCGCCTGAACCGCCTTGATCGGCCGGGTCGGCCGGACTGCCCGGTCCGCCAGCCCATGCCTCCTGGGACGGCATGCCCGGCAGGACGAACAACGCCAGGAGGCAGAACCCGGCGGCTCGCAGTCCGCGCGCCGGTCGCATTGGTTGGTCTGTTTTCATGATTTTCTCCTGTCAAGCGCCATAAGCAGGGGAGGAAGCAGCAGGAAATCGGCAATGATCGCGAAGCCTATGGTGATAGTGACCAGCAGCCCGAGGGCCCACGACACCTGGAAACCGGAACCCGCGAAGGCCAGGAACCCCGCGGAAAGGACCAGCGTCGTGGTCCACAACGCCTTTCCCACCGACCGGAAGGTAACGCGCACCGCTTCTTCCGCCGAAAGGCCCTCTTCTTTGCGCGCCCGGAGATACCTGCTGAGAAAGTGGATCGTATCGTCCACGACGATGCCGAAGGCGACGACGATGACCACCGACGAGGCGATGCCCACTTCGCCGACCAGGTGTCCCCAGAGCCCGAAGCTCATGGCCGCGGGTACGAAATTCGGCAGCAGGCTGATGAGGCCGAAGCGAAAACTCCTGAAGACCAGGACCAGGATGATCGAGATGAGCGCCATGGCGGTCACCGTCCCGCGCAGCATCGACTCGATATTGCGTTGCGAGATGTGGGCGAAGACCACGCTCAACCCGGTGGCTTCTGTCGCGAGCGCGGGCGCGTTCTCGCGCAGCCAGGTCTCGCCCCGGCCGGCCAGGTCCTGCAGATCCTGGCTCGACCGGCCGCGGATCACGACCGTCATGCGCGTCGCGGACTTGGACACATCGATCCGGTCGTTCAGATCGCTGCCGAAGGGCAGTGACAATTCATAGAGGAGCAGGTACTGCGATGCGAGATCCTGGGCATCGGGGATCCGGAAGAAGGCCGGATCGTCGCCGTTCATATTCTTGTTCAGCCGCTTCATGATATCCGTGAAAGCCTGTACGTGCCCCACTTCGGGCTGGCTCCGGTTCCATTCCGCGAAAGCCTCCACCTGCCGCAGGTATTCCGGATCGGTGATCCCGCCCTCCTCCTCCGCGGCCAGCGTATACTCCATGGACAGCAGTCCGGTCAGGTTGTCCATGACGAAATCCGTATCCCGCCGGAACTCGTATCGTTCATCGAAGTAATCCGGCCAGCTGTCGGTCAATACGTTCCTGGGCACGCCGGTGATCAGGACGACCGTCATGATTCCGATTAACCAGAGCAGCGGCTTGCGGCGCGCGACGACGAAATCACCCAGCCGATCGAAGAAGACCGGTTGCCGGAAACCACCGGCACGGGCCCGCAATGGAAGGACCGAAAGCAGCGCGGGCAGGAGTGTCATGGCGTAGAAGAAAGTGATGATCACCCCGAAAGCCACGAAGTTGCCGAGAATGTGAAACGGCGGCGAATCCGAGAAGTTCAGGCTGAGAAATCCGATCGCGGTGGTGATCGAGGCCAGGAATACCGGGTAGGCGTTCGTCTTTATGGATTGCGCGACCGCCGCGTTCCGGTCCTCCCCCCGTCTTATTCCCGAGAGCGTGTGGGTGATGATGTGGACCGCCTGGGCGACGGAAATCGCCATGACGATAATGGGCACTCCTGAATTCACCGGGCTGAATACCGTGTGAAACCAGCCGGCAAGCCCCATGGTCGTCGAGATCACGAAACCGATCATGACGATGATGATGCCGGTTCCCAGAAAGGACTTCATGAGCAGGGTCGAGGTGATCACGATGAGGACGAAGACGATGGGCAGCAGGGTTTCCAGGTCGTCTCGGGTGGCATCGGCGAAGGCCCGGTTCATGACCACGTCGCCCGTCAGGTAGAAGTCCACTTCCCCGTTCGCCGCCCTCGCATCGTCCAGCATGCCGTCCAGGTAGTCGGTCAGTTCGATCACCGCGAGATCCGGGTTGTCGCCCAGTACGAAATTGACCGCCAGGCCGGCCACGCGGCCGTCAGGAGAAACGAGCCGTCCGACCACTTCCCGGGAACCCAGCGCGATCGTCCGGACGCGATCCAGGTCGGCCTCGCCCAGCGACGAGGCGTCTTCGACGAGCGGCCCCACGATGAGGTCGTCTTCCATCGCTTCACTGTGAAAGTAGTTCGTAAGGGAATTCACCCGCGTCGAGTACGGAGCGAACCAGGCGGTTTCGGTGAGGTCTTCGACGACGCCGAGCACTTCGCGGGTGAAGACGGAACCGTCCCGGGGTGCGATGGCGATCAGGGCGGTGTTCGAAACGGAGTAGATGTCTTCCAGCGCATCGAAAGCGGCGAGTTGGGGATTGTTCTCGCCGAACATGACGCGATGCTCGTTGGAGACGGTGATATTCCTGCCGCCGGCCGCCATGGCGAGCATGAACAGCGAGGCGAGCGAGATAACGAGCCACCGATGGCGCAGGATTGCGTCGATGTAGTTATCCAGGTGCAATTGATCGCGCTACCATTTGCTGGATTCAGACGCTTTTACATTATCGGGAAGCCGGTAGCTCATGCCGATATCGTCATAAGCCGAAAGCTGAAGCATCTGCGAGAAATTGTCCAGTTTCGTCTGCCGGCCTCTCGTTTTCAACAACAGGTTCTTCACACGGCTGATGCGGTTTTTCAAGCGATGGGCGGCCAGGACGCCAAAGGTACTGCTTTTCGGGTAACGCAGCGCATCGGCCAGTTCGTGTCCCAGCAGGGCACGGGAGATATTATACAATGTCTTGAGGGCGGCGGCCACTTCCTCGGGATCCGTGATATTCAGCAGCGCCGGCCCGGCATGGATCAGTGCGTTCGCGTTCGCGATGGAGTGCTCGTCGGGAGGCGGTTCGCACATGAAGCCGATATCGATGATCGTCCGGGCTTCGTTCTCATCCTTCATGAGGATGCTTTCCGGAACGCCCATGATGTAGCCGGTATACCGAAAGACCTTTACGAAACTCTCCCTTTCTTCCTGGGAGTAGATGGCGCCCAGCGAGATGGAATGCTTCAGGATCTGCGCCGAGAAAATACTGACCGCCAGGCCTATATGGGCGGCGCTCAGGGGCGTGCCCCAGGCCCCGGTTTCCCATATGTCGGAGTCTTTCATCAGGCGGCGCACCATGGCATGCACGAAACGGATACGGGCGGAAAGCCGGTAGCCGTCCCCTTCCCTGCGAAGGCCGCCGGGCAGGAAGATCTCCAGCAGATGTCGGTTATTCTGCTTGAAACGGCGGGTAGCGTTTTCTGAGTGTACCCGCCCGGTCAGGTAGAAGGACTTGCTGATGAGCGTCGTGAATCCTTCGAGCAAGGCCGCGGTCACGAAGGCCACCAGTATTTCCGGCATGTTCTTGTGGAATCCGACCACGGCGGGGCGGAATTCTTCGAAATCGACCCATTCGGGGATCTTCGAATCGACCTCCCGGAAATAGCGCTGCAGGACTTCAGGCGCTTTACTTAACCATTCTTCTTCCTGGTGCAGCCCCGCATGGATGAACTGGTGCATCTCGCCCGGCGGCATACCGGAAAGCTCATCCATCACGGGATCCAGATCCTCGTCGCCGACCATGGTGTGCCGGATGTAGTTGTCGGCGAATTCCGGGTTCAGGGACCGCGCTTTCTCATAACCACTGGCGTAAGACGTTGGGACTTGAAGCAAAACCGAATCCTGGATCCAGGCGAACGGACACACTACGACACTATTGAATTATCGCACGTTAACGTATAAACCACTGAATTGTCAAGTTTCCATTTTCTATTCGTGATTACGTCCACTGTCCTCGACTAATCATATAAACCCCATGTAGTACAGTTTTTGCAGCCCAAATGAACACGTGAAACATTTAATTTATCTAATTTTAAATAGCTGTCCTTTGCATTATTATCTTTATATACTGATATATGGAACGGCCGGTACGGCATTTCACTCACCATGCACTAAACCGGTCTTAGGATGCATCGTAACAGCACATGAAACCGGTCCGCCGCGACAAGGCGCCACGGGGCTGTCACCGGTTTGCGATACCAAGGGAATCAGCACCTGGGTATCCGGTCTGCACTTCGATGCATACAGGCGTGTACCATCTACCGCCTCGATCAGTACAGCAAGACAGCTGTGATGTCCGCGTCGCCCGTGGAGAAAGCAGCGAACTGTTTCTGTGCCACTGTAATCAGCGTCAGTTGCCGGCACCCGTGTCCCTGCACCGTCGGAATCACGAAAGATACTACGGCCGTGGGAACTGGGTAGTGGAATACCCGTAACCGGACACTTCGAACCGGGTATTCAATCGGTGCCGGATGCACCCGTCGCGCTTGATCGGCCCTTCGATCTCAAGCGCTTTCAATCAATGGAAAGGTAGTTTCTTTGAGACCATGAACAAGCAACCACACAGGCCAGGGGACTTCCATCTGATACACGCATGCCTCGAAGGTCGATCGGATGCGCAGAGTCTACTCTACAAATCGTTTTTCATGTCGGACATGCCCGTTCACTTCTGGGTTTACAAAAAAGCGTACTGGATACCGGCGGGTGAAAAGGAAGACATCCTCAATGACATATTCATCGCGGTCTTGCAGAGTCTTCCAAAGTTTGAATTCCGCAGTGCATTGAGCACCTACGTTATCCGCATCGCCAAGATCAAGTGCCTTGACGCCATGCCTTCGCGGATGGGGGTCGCAAGGGGGAGAGGTATCAAGTTTGTCGATATTGACTGGTTTGCTTCGAACACCGAGTCGGGGCTGCAGATCGTAGACTCCAATCCGAACAACGGTGCTGACCGGTTATTCAAGAAGCTGGAAGAAGAAGAACAGATTTACCTGTTGCATACCGCCCTGAAATACTACACGGGGCCGCGATGCCGGACCGTCCTTAAAATGTACGTCAGGGAACTGAAAGGCGAACTGAACAGGGAGGACATTGCCGAACTGATGGGGGTGTCCGTACAACGCATGGGACAGATGATCTACGACTGCATGTATCGCCTCAGACGAAAAATGCAGAGCAGGTATCGTGATTACGAACACTTTACCAAGTGCGTGTGTGAAGGCACCAGGCGTCGTAGACGCAGAAGGAAGGAGTAGTCATGCATCGGCGAAAGCCGGGGCGCGGCCCGTAGGCCCGCGACACCTTGTTTCCAAAGCGGGGATGGATCGTTGTTGGAGCAATCGCCGGGACCGGGATTCCGCCGGGACCGGAGTTTCTCATCAACCATCCTCCCCGCTTATGGTGTGTCGATCCGGAACCGTGCGGTCTTCGACGATTCCCGTGGGCTGGTAACCCGGCATTAAGGTATTGACAATCGCCGGTCGTCACGTACGTTACGAAGAGCCGGAAGGAGTTCACCGCGAAGGAGTTCACCGCATGGAGATGACTTACCCGCGGCGACAGACGCGTGAAGTACGCGTAGGAAATGTCACGGTCGGCGGCGCGCATCCGATTGCCGTGCAATCGATGATCACGGAGAACACGCGGGACGTGGCGGCGTGTGTGGATGCGATCGTCCGTTTGCACGAACTCGGTTGTGAAATCGTGCGGGTGACCACGCCTACGCTGGCGGATGCCCACAGCCTGCGCGAAATCAAGCATACCCTCGACCTGCGGGGCGTGAACGTGCCCCTGGTTGCCGATGTGCATCACCAAGGCACCCGGATAGCCGAGGAAGTCGCCCGGTCCGTCGACAAGGTTCGTATCAACCCGGGCCTTTTCGTGTTCCAGCGGCTGGTCGATACCATCGAGTACACCCAGGAAGAATTCGAAGCGGCAAGACGGAAAGTGGAGGAAGACCTGGCACCGGTTATCGAGGTCTGCCGGGAGCGGGACATCGCCATGCGCATCGGCGTGAACCACGGCTCCCTGTCGGACCGCATGACGGTGACCTATGGAGACACGCCACTCGGCATGGTGGAGTCCGCGCTGGAATTCATCCGGGTCTGCGAGGCCCGGGACTACCGAAACCTGATCGTTTCGCTCAAGGCGTCCCGCGTGCCCGTCATGATCCAGGCCAACCGGCTCATGGCGAGCCGTATGGACGAAGAAGGCATGGACTATCCCCTGCATCTCGGCGTCACCGAGGCCGGCGACGGCGAGTATGCCAGGATCAAGTCCACATCGGGCATCGGCACGCTGCTGGCCGAAGGGCTCGGTGACACCATCCGCGTATCACTCGCCGAGGATCCGGCCAACGAAATCCCGGTCTGTTACGATATCCTCCAGTCGCTGGGCCTGCGCCGCACCAAGGTCGAGTTCATCGCATGTCCTTCCTGCGGGCGGACCAAGTTCAACCTGGAAAACGTGCTGGCGGAAGTAAAGGCGGCCACCGACCACCTCGCGGGCCTCGATATCGCGGTCATGGGATGCATCGTCAATGGTCCCGGAGAGATGGCCGATGCCGACTACGGCTATGTCGGACGGGCCAACGGGATCATCTCGCTTTACCGAGGGCGGGAATGCGTCAAGATGAGCGTTCCGCAGGAACAAGGTGTCCACGAACTGGTCGACCTGATCAAATCGGATGGCCGTTGGGTAGATCCTTAGCCGGCGGACGATCCCTTGTCCGGTGGACGGTCCCGATTCAGCATTTCCATGACATCCTGCAGTTCGAATACGAAACCGAACGCCAGGGCGACCCGCCACAGTGATCCGCCACAGCACGAAGCCCCCGGCCGTTTCCGTTACCGCCGTTTCCCCGTAGTCCCCGGGCGCTTCCCCGCAGACTTCCGTGCTTACGAATAACCCATGCGTGATCCCACTCGCGCCTCATGGCAAGGCGCGAGTGGTCGGTGTCGATCCTCACTTGCAAACGCTGCCGTTTCGAGGCGAACGGGAATCGAATATCGGTTGACCCAGAGGCCGAGATTCATTAATTTGTTGCTTTCACGGCGCGCAAATCCCGGAGTCCGAGCTTTCCCCATCCTGTTTGCAGGAGGTCGTACTGCATGCCTGACACGTTGACGGTCATCGACAACCGGACCGGCAAGAAATACGAGATCCCGATCCAGTACGGGACCTATCCCAGGTACGGCGCCGCGATCCCCACCACGGTCTTTCGACAGATCAAGGTGTCCGAAGACGACTTCGGGCTGCTGGGTTACGACCCGGCATTCACCAACACCGCCTCCTGCCGGAGCAGCATAACCCACATCGACGGGGAAAAGGGTATCCTGCGTTACCGGGGCTACCCCATCGAGGACCTGGCGGTCCAAAGTTCCTTTTTGGAAGTCGCCTTCCTGATCGTCCACGGCATGCTGCCGACCCGGACCGAGCTGGACGAATGGTCCTACGACATCACCCATCACGCGATCGTCCATGAGAATATCAAGAAGTTCATGGACGGGTTCCGTTACGACGCCCATCCCATGGGGATCCTGATCAGCACGGTCGCCGCGCTTTCCACTTTCTACCCGGAAGCGAAGCAGATCCGCGACGCGGCCATCCGCAACGAACAGATCCACCGGCTCATCGCCAAGATTCCGACCATCGCGGCCTTCGCATACCGGCACAGCCAGGGGTTCCCCTACACCTATCCGGACAACGGCCTGGGGTACTGCGGAAACTTCCTGTCCATGATGTACAAGATGACGGAGAAATACACCCCCGATCCCGTGCTGGAAAAGGCCCTGGACGTGGTATTCATCCTGCACGTGGACCACGAGCAGAACTGCAGCGCCAACGCGATGCGGAGCGTCGGCAGTTCGCTGCCCGATCCCTACGTGTCCGTGGCCGCCGCCGCCGCCGGCCTGTACGGTCCGCTGCACGGCGGCGCGAACGAGCAGGTGCTGCACATGCTGCAGGAAATCGGGCACATCAGCCGCGTGCCCGCTTACATCAAGAAGGTCAAACAGGGTGATATACGGCTCATGGGGTTCGGCCACCGGGTGTACAAGAACTACGATCCCCGGGCCAAGATCCTCAAGGAGATGACCCACCGGGTACTGGGCGTGACCGAGAAGAACACGCTGCTGGACGTCGCCGTGGAACTCGAGCGGATCGCCCTTGAAGACGATTATTTCGTCAACCGGCAACTCTATCCGAACGTCGACTTCTATTCGGGTCTCATCTACCAGGCCATGGGTTTTCCGCTCGAAATGTTCCCGGTGCTCTTCGCCATACCCCGCACCGTGGGCTGGCTGGCCCAGTGGGCGGAGATGCTGGACGACCCGGAGCAGAAAATCGCCCGTCCCCGCCAGATCTATACCGGCGACGACGTCTGTCAGTACGTTCCGATCGAAGACCGTTAGCCAGGCGGCAGTGCGGTAGCGTCTCACCTGGCCGTGGGGTTCTCGGCTCTCACACGCCCGTCAGCTTCGCGGCACCCATCTGTAGGCTTCCCTGCTGTTCTTACCCATGATTTTTTCCAGGGCTTCCGAACCTCTCGGTTCGAAGCAGGCCATGGCCAGTGCCTGCACCTGGCGGTAGGAAGCGAATCTCCAGGATACCGGCCAGTTGCTGGCATAAAGCAGCCGGCTCTCCCCGAAGGCGTTCCAGAGCACATCGAGGACCGGTTTATAGTAGGCCGGGTCCTCCGGCGTAGGATCGTCCCGCGCCAGTTCCACCATGCCCGATATCTTGCAGAATACGTTGGGATAGGCCGCGGC
This sequence comes from Gemmatimonadota bacterium, assembly GCA_009835325.1. Classification (NCBI taxonomy): domain Bacteria; kingdom Pseudomonadati; phylum Gemmatimonadota; species Gemmatimonadota bacterium. Next base: position 106,928 of record VXWP01000117.1, read on the forward strand.
GGAGGTGATGCCGGCGATCCATTCCTCGTCCGGGCGGCCGCCGGTTACCGGCACGTGGGCGAGGTGGTTCAGCACGATCCTGAGACCGGGGAAACGGTCGGCGCAGGCGGTCACCCCGGCCAGCCACTCCTTGCCCACGAGCAGATCCAGCGTGAGGTCGTGGGCGGCGAGTTGATCCAGTGCCTTGAGATACGCCGGATCTTCGACGGGCACCTTCCCCAACCGGATGCCGTAGAAGAGGTCATGGGCGGCAAAACGGTCCAGGTCGGATTCGAAATCTTCGTCCGGTGGTTCCAGGTGACCCACCAGGCCCAGGAGGAAGGGGTCTTCCTCGGCCAGGTCCAGTATCCACCGGTTGTCCTCCACCCAGGCGCTGGCTTCCACCACGACCGTGCCCGTGACGCCTTCGGACCGCGCCTCGCCCTTGAAGTCCTCCGGCATGATGCGCCGGTACAGGAACGCGTCGCCGGGATCGGGCCAGGGCACGCCTTGCGGCCGGGTGGGATCGTAAAAGTGGGTGTGGGTGTCGACGATCAATCCGCGTTCCTTTCCGTGACCTTTCGGCAACTCTCGAAAAAATCCGCATTGGACGCCGAGAATCCGAACTGCTGCTCGACCTCGCGGACCGCGATTTCCGTTACGAAAAGCTGATCCAGCGTGTCCGGGAACTCGACGCCCGCGGTGCAGTCGCGCAGGAAAACGATATTGTATCCGTACCGGGCCATGGCCCGTATGCCGTAGTCCCTGCCCAGGACGCACCAGTTGGTGGCGAAACCGGCGTAGATCAGATGGAGCACGTTCCGTTCTGCCAGCACCTCGTGCAGCTCGGCGCCGGTGGTAATCACCACGTCTTCGTCGCGGATCTCCACGGCCGGCGACACCGTCAGGCCGTCGCTGATGGGGTCCCAGTGAAGTCCGATGCCCGGGGGCTGGCTCCGGGGTCCCTGGTAGGCCTGGTACACACCTTCCCTGCTTCGAAACTCCGGGGGCGGCCAGTCCGCGCCGCCGCGCGGTGGTGCCGGCGCCGCCGGGTTCCGGGTCGACTGGGGAAACTGCCGCGCTACTTCGGGCGACGGGGCGTGGATCACCGGCAGGCCGGCCTTCCGGCTCATCTCGATGGCCGGCACGATCGCCTCCCGCGTGACCCGGGCGGCCCGTTCGATCCAGCTGTCGATGAAATGGGTGTTCCACAGGTCCACCAGGACGAGCGCCGTCTGTTCGACGGGCAGGCTCATGCGGAACTCCCGGCGGATGAAATGCTCTTCCCTGCAGGGCACGTCGGCGGGGGTGCTGTCCTGGAAATACCGCACATTCAGGTCGAGTACGGCCGGGTTATCTGCCATTTTTGCCTGCCTTCGTCTTTGGTTGTGACGGTTCCTGGTCCCCGGCCCGGCCATCTTGCTGCAATCGCTGGACGATCTCATCCACGTCGTAGACACATCCGCCCCACGCGCCGCCGCCGGCCTGCTGCAGTGCTGCCCAGAGCCGGGTGTCGTCGGGCAGATTCGGGTCGACGGCCAGGTCGTTCCTCGGCGAACGCCCGGCGAGCAGCCGGCTGCCCTCTTCCACGCCGAACGTGCGGTCCCCGCTGCCGACCAGGTTGATGGATCCGGTCAGTTTGTTCCGGTCGATGACGATTTCCACCAGGTCGCCGTCGATGAGCTTTCCGATGGGGCCGCCCGCCAGGGCCTCGGGACCGACGTGGCCGATGCAGGCGCCCGTCGAGATGCCGGAGAACCGGGCGTCGGTCACCACGGCGACGTGCTTTCCGAAGGACAGGTGCCTCAGCGCCGCGGTGATCTGGTAGGTCTCCTCCATCCCGGCGCCCATGGGACCCCGGCAGATGAGCACCAGCACGTCGCCGGGCTTGACCCGGTCCTCGTTTCGGCTCTTGATGGCGGCGATGGCGTCCCGTTCCCGCGTGAAGACCCGCGCGGGTCCCGTTTTCCGGAACACCCCGTCCGGATCGACGACGTCCGGGTCGATGGCCGTGCTCTTGATGACCGATCCCTCCGGCGCGAGGTTTCCCACGGGAAAGGTCACCGTGCTGGTCAAACCCCGGCTTCGCGCGCGGTCGGGGGACATGATCACGTCGTCCGGGTCGATCCCGTCCACCTTCTTGAGGCGCTCGCGGACCAGCCGCCGCCTGTCGGACGCCTGCCACCAGTCCAGGACCTCGCCCAGGGTTGTCCCGGCCGCGGTCAGTACCGATTCGTTCAACAGACCCGCTTCGCGCAGGTGAAGCATGACTTCCGGCACGCCGCCGGCCAGGAAGGCGGTCACCGTGGGATAGCCCGTCGGACCGTTCGGCAGCACGTCCACCAGCCGGGGCGTCTGCCGGTTGATCCTTGCCCAGTCCTCGATCCCGGGGCGACGCAGTCGTGCGGCATGGGCGACCGCGGGGATGTGCAGCAGCAGGTTGGTCGAGCCTCCGAAGGCGGCGTGGACCGTCATGGCGTTCTCGAGCGCTTCTTCGGTCAGGATCTTCCGAACGGACAATCCCTCGGCGTCCAGCCGCATCAGCGCGCGGGCCGACCGCTTTGCCATATCGGTCCAGATGGGCTGCCCCGATGGCGCCAGCGCGCTGTGGGGCAGGGAAAGGCCGAAGGCTTCGCCCACGACCTGCGAAGTGGCCGCCGTACCGAGGAACTGGCAGCCGCCGCCCGGCGACGCGCAGGTCCGGCAGCCCATGTCCGCCGCGTATTCCAGCGTGATCTCACCGTGGGCGTACCGGGCGCCGATGGATTGGATCTTGCCGGCGTCTTCACCCTCCTCGGGCGGCAACGTGACACCGCCCGGCACCAGCACGCAGGGCAGGTCGTGGGTCGCCGCCAGCGCGATCATCATGGCGGGCAGCCCCTTGTCGCAGGTTGCCACGCCGATCACGCCACGGCGCGTCGGCAACGACCGGATCAGCCGCCGGAAGACCATGGCCGCGTCGTTGCGGTAAGGCAGGCTGTCCATCATGCCCGGCGTGCCCTGGGTGCGCCCATCGCAGGGATCGGTGCAGTAGCCGCCGAAGGGAATGCCGCCCAGGGCCGTGAGCTCCTCGGCGGCCGCCTGCATGAGCAGGCCGACCTCCCAGTGGCCCGTGTGATATCCCAGGGCCACGGGCGTTCCGTCGGATGCGCGGATCCCTCCCTGGGTGCTGAGGATCAGGTATTCCCGGCGTTTCAGCGCCTTCGGATTCCAACCCATGCCCACGTTTTGGGACAGGCCGAAGAGATCGCCGCTCGGGCTGTCCCGCAACATGTCGCCGGTCAGCGGCAGGCTGCCCTCCGGTCCCGGTGCGCTGGACTGTATATCGAATATACCGGGATCGGACTGGCCGACGACGGCCTCGAAGGATAGCAGTGAAGGTGGTTTCATGATGGGAATGCCCCGTTTTCTATTCGTCCGGTGGTCCATGAAGCGTACCAGTTGTCCGGGGTGAGCGCCGGCGGAACGTTTTCAAAATGATAGCGGGTCTCGCCGCCCTGGAATCCCGGCAGGAGCTGGTCCTCGTCGGATTGCATGAGGTCGTCGACGGGCTTGAACCGCGCCCACAGGACTTCCGCTTCCTCCGGACTGAAACGTTCCCCTAGCGGTCTGCCCCATTGCAGGGTCATGGGATGGACCGATTCAATGCCCAGGGTTTCCGGCGCCGTAAGACCGTCCGGGTCCACACAGCGCTGATTGTAGATATGCCGGGCCGTCTTGCTGAGACAGATGGTCGACTTGACGACGCCCTTCTCGCCTCGACCGGGATGGAGGGCATCCAGCGCGCTTCGATAGGCGCCGGCGTCCGCGGCCAGGACCGCGCGCAACGCCGCCTCTCCGTGGTCCATGTATCCGGTGGCGCGCTCGTGCCAGCGCAGGCAGGTATCGCGGGCTGCGGGCGCAAGATGCTCGATCCAGTCCGTCGTATGCCAGTGCGTCAAGCGCGCGAATCCCCCGTGAATGGTGCGGCGCAGTTTCGTGGAGTAATTGCTCCCCCAGTGGAGTATGGGGAGAATGTAGACGACGCCGTCCCCCGCCTGAAGTCTGGTCTGCACGCCGCCCGGGACCGGCGACCTCGGATCCCTGGACATGGACGCGTTCTCCTCGGGCGTGTTGCGCCGGACGTGGCTGCCGGGAACGACCCACAGCACCGCGTCATCGTATAGCGGTACGTTCCACTGGACGTATCGGGGACCGCTTTCCAGAATATCGTCCGCATAGGCCATGAGTGGACAGTTCAACGGCGGATAGAAGTCACGGTGCCACCGGGCGGGACCGTGGTCGCTCACCGGGTTGCACATGAGCATCATTTCCGTGGGCGGTGCGTCGTCTTCGGCGAGGAGCACACTGCTCACGCCCTGGGTGTTCTCGTGGAGCCAGAACTCGAAAGCCGCCGCCGTTTCCCGATCGCCCAGGTCCGGTGGCCGCGTGATGTTCAGCCGCAGCTGGGTCGAGGACCGCCACACGTCGGCCGGCGCCTTGCCCCGGGCCGCCATGTCCGTCCAGATTCTCCTTTGACGGTCCACGAGGATCTCGTAGCTGCATCGAAGGGCTTCGAGATCCCGCGGCGGGATCACGCCACGCAGGATCAGGAAACCCTCTTCCAGAAACCGGTCCCGGTCGACGCGTATCAAGCTACACCTTCCCGGCATCGCCCGACGTTGTCCAACAGTGCTTTCATGTAGCCCAGCGCGTAAGCCCTCGACGCATTATGACGCCCCTCCGGGTCCGTGGCCAGCCGCGGCACGTGATCATCGATCATGGGACAGTCCACCCCGGCTTCCTCGTAGGCCAGCAGGGATGCCATGGGATCCACGTGGCCCTGGTCGATGAAGGTCTCCGAGAACGCGGGAACAGGGCCGGACACGAACCGGAAGTGGACGTAGTTGATCTTGTCCCGGCTGCCGAAATACCGGATGGCCTCGAGCACGTCGCCCGGCATTTCCGATATGGTGCCCTGGCAGAAACCCAGGCCGTTGCAGTCGCTGGGTACGAGGTCGACGAGCCGCACCAGGGCCTCGTGGCTGCGGAAGACCCGTGCGATTCCCGCGATGGGTGATATGGGCGGGTCGTCCGGGTGCAGGCTCATGCGCACCCCGGCCTGCTCCGCCGCCGGTATGACCGCCTCCAGGAAATAGGCGACGTTGCTCCACATGTCCTCGTCGGACCGTTCCAGGTCCTGGGGAACGGGGGGATACCAGTAGTCCTGCCTCGCACCCCGGATCTGCTCGTAGTCGAAACGGGTGACGACCGCGCCGCCCCGGCTCGGGGTTGATTTGGAGGTGCGCAGTCCGTAGTTGCCGCCCACGTTGCGCAGGCTGAAGAAGTAACCCAGGACGGGAATGCCCACCGCGCCCATGTTCTCGAGCGTCCTGCACCAGTTGTCGATCTGCTCGTCGCGACCCGGCAGTCCCAGCTTGATCTTGTCGCACCATTCGGGGGGCACGCCCTCGAGCACCGACCAGGACAGCCCGGCATCTTCAATGCGCGCCTTCTGGAGCGATAGATCATGGAAATCGTAGTACCCCCTGGACAAGTCGCAGTCCGGCACCCCGTTCACCACGTCCGTAACCCCCAGTTGCCGGGCGAAGGCCAGGTGTTCGGCATCCATCCTTCCGTTGACGGCCAGTTTCATGGATCGGTTTCCGTCGTCGACCGGTCCGGCACCGCTCAAGGGCCGCCGCGGCCGGGGTTTGCCTTGACAGGACCACCGGAGAAACGTATCATTATCCGGTGTTTTCGGGGTGTAGCGCAGTCCGGTCAGCGCACCTGCTTTGGGAGCAGGGGGTCGGGGGTTCAAATCCCCCCACCCCGATTACCGATTCCCTCAATCGGCACGCTTTCTTCTACGGATCCTGGCTTCGGATCTCCACGTATCTCGCCAGCCGGTCCACCTCACCGTCGTCCACGTACTTACCGATTTCACGGCGAAACTGCTCCATGCTGGTATACGGGCGGTATTCCCTGAATTCATGGGCCATGCGCTCGCCCACGCCGGGTACGGCGAGTATCTCCTCGTCGGTGGCCGTGTTCAGGTCGATGGGGACGAACACGTACTGTTCCATGCGGGCGACCTCCGCGTCGTCCACGTACTTGCCCATTTCACGCCGCCACTGGGCGATGGAAAGATAGGGTCGGTACTCCTTGAATTCGTGGAGCATCCGGTCCCCCACGCCGGGTACCAGCAGGATCTCTACGTCCGAGGCCGTGTTCAGGTTCAGGGGAATGAACATTCCTGCGTAGAGCGCGGTGGCCTCTTCGACGCCCAGGTGCCCGGTGACCAGCCCGTCCAGTTCGATCATGTCCATGAAGGGACGCGTATCCAGCACCGCCTCCGCAAGCTCGGTGGTCATGCCCGGCAGCATCCCGAGTTCGTCGCTTCCGGAGAGATTGGGATTGATGACCGCCGACGCCGATTCGACGGCCGATTCGACCTGGGCGGCATCGTCCGGACTGCCCGGACTGCCCGTGCCGTCCGGTTCCGAACCGCCACATCCTCCCATCACGACCGCAAACAGGCCAGTGATCAGCGCGTGCAGCAATACCGACCGAGGTTTCATAGAGATTGTCATGGTTTCTCCAGGGTATTGGTGGTTACAGGTCCTGTATGAACGGCCGGATGCCGAAAGCAGGCCACCAGGCCAAGCAAACCGAACAATATCATGGTGCCCGGCGCGAGGGACGGATAAGCGCCGCCCAACGCCTCCCACACCAGTTCGAGCCCTTGCCGCGACGGATACATTTCCAGTTCGAACTCCACGTTGCCCTGGTAGTGCAGCCACTGCCCGACGAATCCGGAAATGACGAACAGTACCATCATAGCCTGGTACGTCCGTATGACGGCGAAACCGGGCGAGAGGATGAGCCAGATCGAAACCGGCAGTGCGGCCGCCAGCAGTGCGATCGGCGCCCATTGCCACGGGTCTTCCATGTGATCCAGCAGTACAAGTTCGAAACCGACGCCGACGATGCCGAACGTCAGCACGGCCAGGACGAGTCGCCGGAGCATTCCGGCATCGTCTTGCGGAGTCCCACGGGGTGGTTGAACCACGGTACACGCCTCGCGTACTTTAGATTGCAGATTACGCCAAAAGATTGTGTCAACCCGTCAGAACAATGTCTGCTTTTCCAGCGGTTTCAGGATGTCCGGCGTGTCGTTGACCACCCGGTTTACCAGGTCGCTCACGGGTCGAATTTCATAGGGTCCTTCGTGGGGCGTTCTAATGATCTCCTGAAGCGTCCCCTCGGGCGTCCCGGGGTCGAGCCAGTCGGTATAATCGTCCGGATCCACCACAGCGGGCTGCCGATCGTGTATATCCGCAAGTGCGGACGAAGCTTCAGGCGTGATAATGGTGAACGTCTCGAGGTGCTCGCCTCCACGGCCCCACTGCTCCCACAAAGCGGCGAAGGAAAGAGGTGAATCGCTCTCGAGCGCCAGGAAATAAGGTTGTTTGCCGCCGCCGGCCGGCCCGAACCGCTTCCATTCGAACCAACCGTTCGCCGGGATGAGGCACCGCCTCGTACGGAAGGCCGATCGGAAGGCCGGCTTTTCCCGGACGGTCTCGGACCGGGCATTGATCATTCGGGCACCGATCTTGACGTCCTTCGCCCAGAAGGGGACCAGTCCCCAGCGAAGCACGGCCATGGATCTCATTCCGTTTTCGTCCAACCGACAGAGCGCGAAATCCTGGGTTGGCGCACCGTTGAACCTGGGTTGCGGATCAAGCCGAGGCGCGGAAACAGGCAACGTGTAAAGCGTGTAGATCTGCTGCCAGGTCAGATTCTGTGAGAGGCGGCCGCACATGGACGCAGTCGTCCTTTTCTGAACATTCGCACGTCGTTATTACAGCGTAGACTGATAATACAAGGATGGAAATATTGACCTGGCCGGGTCGATTTATTAGACTCCGCCGTCGATGATTCTATTCCCATAAAATCAAAAATAGGTTTCTTCTTTTACAAGGAACCTGCTCAATTATCATCTAAACAGCGAAGATACGTAGCTTTCCCCGCGAAGCAAGCCCAATCAGTCAAGTACAGGAGCGCTGATTTGAACTACAGCCTGGACACTTTTCGCGGCGATCTGTTCGGTGGGATAACCGCGGCGGTAGTGGGCCTGCCGGACGCACTCGCCTTTGGTGTCGCGTCGGGTATGGGTTCGGCGGCCTGGCAGTACGGCGCGAT
>VXWP01000118.1 GCA_009835325.1 Gemmatimonadota bacterium
GATCGTGCCGATGTTCACGTGGGGCTTGGTACGCTCGAATCTTTCCTTCGACATGGAGTCTTTCTCCTGAACCGGCTGGGTTAACGAAACGTAAACGTCTTCTAAGTCAGCACCGAAGCCCTCGGCCGGACTTGAACCGGCGACCTACACCTTACCATGGTGTTGCTCTACCAACTGAGCTACAAGGGCGCTTTCGTTCAAGGTTCAGATAAGTTTTTACCGTTCTGCGGCAAAAACCTTCAGTTATTCCGAACCTTGGACTCGGGACCTTTAGAGCGGGAAACGGGACTCGAACCCGCGACCCTCAGCTTGGAAGGCTGATGCTCTAGCCAACTGAGCTATTCCCGCCGGTCTTCGTTCTGAAGCTGCTGGTCAGCCGGACCCCTTAGCGAAACATGGGGAGGGCAGGATTCGAACCTGCGAAGGCTGAGCCAACGGATTTACAGTCCGTCCCATTTGACCGCTCTGGAACCTCCCCTGGCTGCCTGAAAGCCACCACTCGGATTCGAACCGAGAACCTACTGATTACAAATCAGCCGCTCTGCCATTGGAGCTATGGTGGCCCATTATAATCAGTACGGATCCGCATCTTGAGCAGCTCAAGAACACAGACAGGTAAATATAATGAACATCCCTGCCAATGTCAAGGGTGTAAGTGAAATTAAATGGAGTCGGGGCCGGGCTAACGCCGAAGGCGGATGTGGAGTTCCCGGAGCTGTTTTTCGCTGACCTCCCCGGGCGCGCCCATGAGCAGGTCCTGGGCGTTCTGGTTCAGGGGGAAGGCGATGACTTCCCGGAGATTGGTCTCGTCGGTGAGGAGCATGACGATGCGGTCGATGCCCGGAGCGATGCCGCCGTGGGGCGGCGCGCCGTACTTCAGCGCGCTGATCATGCCGCCGAACTCCGCGTCGACCTCGCCGGCCGAGTAACCGGCGATTTCGAAGGCCCGGTACATGATGTCGGGCCGGTGGTTCCGGATGGCGCCGCTGGACAGCTCCGTACCGTTGCATACAATGTCGTACTGATAGGCCAGGACATCGAGGGGCGGCGTGGTCTCCAGGGCTTCGAGGCCGCCCTGGGGCATGGAGAAGGGATTGTGCGAGAAGATCACCTTGCCCGATTCGGTGTCGTGCTCGTACATGGGGAAATCGACGATCCAGCAGAAGCGGTAGGCGCCCGGTTCCCGCAGGTCGAGCAGGTCGGCGAAATGCAGACGGAGCCGGCCCGCCACGTCGACGGCCCGTTCCTCCGCGTCGGCCACGAAGAACCACGAGGCCCCCGTTTCGGGTTCGATGACGGATTTCAGCCGTTCCAGGGTCGGTCCGTCCAGCACGCGGGCGATGGAACCCTTGACCCCGTCCTCGGTAAAGGAGATGTACGCCGCGCCCCGTCCCCCGAAATCCTCTTTCACGGTCCGGTCCAGGTTGTCGAAGAAACTGCGGGGCCGAGCGGCCACGTCCGGGACGGCCAGGACCCTGACGACGCCGCCCTTGTCGACGATCTGGCGGAAGGCGTTGAATTCCGACGCCCGGAAGGCCTCGGTGACGTCCTCGATCTCCAGGCCGAACCGGAGGTCGGGCTTGTCGGTCCCGTACCGGAGCATCGCGTCGCGGTAAGGGATGCGCGGGAAGGGCGGGGCGGTTACGTCCCAGTCGCTGAACTCGGTGAACAGGCCGTAAAACAGGGTTTCCAGCGCTTCGAAGACGTCGTCCTGCTCGACGAAGGACATCTCCACGTCCAGCTGGTAGAACTCGCCCGGCGACCGGTCGGCCCGGGCGTCTTCATCCCGGAAGCACGGGGCGATCTGAAAATACCGGTCGAACCCCGAGATCATCAGCAGCTGCTTGAACTGCTGCGGCGCCTGGGGCAGGGCGTAGAACTTGCCGGGATGCACGCGGCTCGGGACCAGGTAGTCCCGGGCGCCCTCGGGCGAACTGCTGGTGAGGATGGGCGTGTTGAACTCGTTGAAACCCATTTCCGTCATGCGGCGCCGAATGCTCGCGATGATGCGCGACCGCATGATGATGTTGTGGTGCAGCCGCTCCCTGCGCAGGTCCAGCATGCGGTAGGTCAGCCGGGTGGCCTCCGGGTATTCCCGCTCGTCGGCGACCGACAGGGGCAGGGCATCCGCGGCGCTGAGCACCGTCATGGAATCGGCCTTCACCTCGATGTGCCCGGTGGGCAGGTTGGGGTTGATCGCATCCTCCGCCCGCAGGATCACCTCGCCGGTAAAGGTGGCGACGCTCTCCGAACGCAGGTCTCCCGCATCCTCGTGGAATCCGCTTTCCGGCGTGATGACGACCTGCGTGACCCCGTAGTGGTCTCTCAGGTCGATGAAGAGCAGGCCGCCGTGGTCCCGCTTGCGGTGCACCCAGCCGGCGATCCGCACCCGCGTTCCATCGTCGGTCTGCCGCAATTCGCCGCAGGTGTGCGTCCTGTACGGGTGGTCTTTCATCTTATTCCCTTTCTTCCCTTTCCGGTTGAACCGCGACTCGGGTCGGTGCGTCACGCGGGCCGGCCGGACCGCTCAACGCCCAGGTCGGCCAGGAGGTCCAGCGTATTCCGCATGCAGATCCTGGAGGCCGCTTCACCGGCCTCCGAAAACTGTTTTCCACCCGGCAATTCAAGCAGGGTCTGTTCGATCTGCTCCGGTCCGATGCGCCAATGGGTCTCGAGTGACACGCAACCCTCGTAGTCCCGCTCGACCAGATCGGCGAACTGACCGCGGTAGTCTATTTCACCTTCGCACATGGGAACATTGACGTACCCACCGTCCGTGCCCCTGGCCCCATCCTTGATGTGCATGTGATACATGTCCGACCGGATGTGATCGTAGCCGTCGGGATAAGGTGCGTGACCGTCGTCGTCGAACAGTTCGTTGCAGGGATCCCAGAGAGGTTTGACGACCTGTGTATCCATGGCGTCGATCAAACGCCGGGTCTCCGCGCCGGTGCCGATCATGGTGGACATTTCGTTTTCCAGTCCCAGCACGACGCCCTCGCCCTCGGCGATACGGACAGGTTCAAGGAACCGTTCGACAATCCGGTCCCAGTACTTATCGAGGGGATCCTGTTTCCAGAAGGCGAAAACGCGGACCAGCGGCGTGTCCAAACCCCGGGCGACCCGTATGCTCCTGCGGAGGATTCCGAGATGTTCCCTGTACGAGGCGTCGTCATCTATGTCGCATTTGTAGAAGGGTGGCGCCACGCCGACGACCGCCAGTCCGGCTTCACCGGTCCGGTCCCTGATCCGGGCGATCTCGTCGTCGTCAAGATCCTGGGGTGGCTTGTCCCAGATCGATCGGATCTCGATCCCGTCCAGGTTGAAATCACGGGCGAATGCGATGACCCTGTCCAGGTCCTGGGACACTTCGTCGGTGATTACGGCGATCGTGAACATGGGGCTGGTTGCCTCCCTGGCGCGTCTCTTCCTGCGCGCGTGTTTCCTACGCTTTGTGCCCGGCCATGGACTCGGCGAACCGGAAGATCGACGACTCCTGGTCGAAGGTCTCCACCGAACCGGGCCGGCTGTTTCTGATTTCCGCTATGGCGGCTTCGGGCGTGGACCCCCGCCAGACGAGATAACCGGCCAGGACGGTTCCGGTGCGGCCTATGCCCGCCATGCAGTGTACGACCACGCCGCCCTGTTCTATATGTTCATCGATATACTCGACGGCCCGACGGATCTGTTCCGGAGAAGGCGCCGTCATGTCCTCCACGGGTATGTGCAGGCTTTGGATCCCGCAGTGGTCCAGCGTCCCCCCGTGGAGCGGTTCGCGGGTCAGGGACACCACGGTGCGTACGCCCAGTTCCTTCAGGCGCATCAGGTCCTGTACCAGCGCGGGGTCCGCCGCAGCGCCCGCGCGACCTCGAAGGGCACTCGTCGGCAGGGCCATGCCGGCCAGCCGACGGGGTATGATCCAGGTGAAGTTTCTAAGCATCCTCTGCTCACGGTGTTACTTTGCTCACGGTGTTACTTTGCTCACGGTGTTACTTTGCTCGCGGTGTTACTTAGCCCACCGTGTCACTTCCCGGAGATGTCCTCGAACTTGCCTTCCTCGATATTCCTCGGATCGATGGTTGTCTTCGGCTTCTTCGGCGTCCGGGACCGGGGTTCGGGCTCCGGACGGGCCGGCCGGGGGGGACGCATGACCATGGCGGCCAGGAAACGAAGGGCCTGCTGGATCAGGATCCCCGCCAGGAATCTCATTACGAACCGGAGAATGTAGGTCAGCATGGCGCTATCCGCTGCAGGAGGGTTGCATCACTTCTTCCACCCGCGCGCGCGCTTCCTCCTGCACTTCGTCGGGCGTGCGCGCGCCGTCGATGATCCGGATGTGGTCCAGGGCGCTTCTCCGCCGCGCCAGTTCCAGGTAGTTTTCGCGGATGGCGCGGAGCGTTTCGAGATCTTCGAACAGTTCGGTATCCGGCCGCGCCCGGCGTATGCGGTCCATGCAGACTTCGGCGGGCGCGTCAATCAGCAGGGTCAGGTGGGGGTGGATCGCCCGGGCGTTGATCGACTCGATCCAGTCCAACTCGCCGGGCATCTCCCGCCACTGGTAGGCGAAGGACGAGAGGAAATACCGGTCGCACAGCACGGGGATTCCGCGGTGTATGTGGGATTCGATTTCCGATTTGACGTGGTCGATCCGATCGGCCGCGAACAGCAGCGCGTGACAAATGCCGTCGAGTTCCACCCGGCGCTGAAGGGCGTCCTTCAACAGTCTTCCGATGGGCCGGTTCGTGGGTTCTCCCGTGGTATGGACCGGACCGCCGTAACGGGTTTCCATCCACCGCCTGAGCCGCTTCAACTGGGTCGTCTTGCCCGCACCGTCGATCCCTTCGATCACGATGAACGGCGCGGTGGCCTCCCCGGCGTCGCCGCGGGCCTCCTTCCCCATCATGAATACCCCCATGGGCGGAGCAGGTCCCGCCATCCACGCGCTTCCTCCAGGACGCCGGCCTCCCTCTGTTCATATCGTTTCAGGACTTCCCTCAGCCCGGTGCTGAACAGGACGCCGATGGCGCCGAGCCCCAGAAAGAGCAGCCCGATGCCGCTGGCCAGGCTGAAAACCATGACGAGGGAACCGGCCAGCAACAACGCGAAGGAATGCCGCGGGTTGTCCACGACCAGGTATACGCTCGTCCGGACGATCTGCCGGACTGGTGCTTGTTCGCGCAGCATGAGGGGCAGCGCGTATGCGGCCGTCATGCAGACGAAGACGATCAACCACATCATCACGCCGCTCAATATCGCTCCCGTCCATGGCCTGTCTTCCATGAGCTGTACGTAGAAGAGCACGTTGGCCGCGAGGAGGATCAGGACGCCAGCGTACATGCCGCAGAGCAGAAAGCTCCGGCGCAGATCTCCGCGGGTGTGGGCGAAGAAGTCCCCGATGCCCGTTTCTTCGTAGGCCGCGATACGTCCGGTGACCCGGAACAGTCCGGCGAAGGCGAGGGGAAGGGTTACCAGCGGCAGGGCAAGCAGCAGCCAGAGGATGTTGATCACGATCAGCGTTCCCAGGTAATCATAGGTATTCCAGAACCACTTCCTGAACAGACCGGGTTCCCTGTCCTGCATATTCGGCGCACCCCGTATCCAAAGGCCGACTCGGACTGCGTCAGCGGTACGCGAAGCCCGTATCCAAAGGCCGACTCGGACTGCTAATGCAACGCCAGCATGGTACAGGCTGCCCCTCGAATTCGCAACTGTTTTCTTGATGAGAAAAAACCTTGACTTCGCCGCCGTACCGCGCTATAATGCCCCATTCGACATAAGGCAGCCGAATGGTTTTCACATCGAGTAATGGACTGAAATGACAGCCGCAAGTTCCTCCCGGTCATCCCGATTCTACGCTTGGCGGAAGCAGAGCGATCTGTTTACCTGGTGGCCTTTTTACGGGACGAGGCGGCATGTCATGCGAAGCGGCGCCTGATTGAAGTAGATTCATCCTTCGTTGATTTGACCGGCCTCTACCCTCACAAGGTAGCGGCCTTTTTTGTTTTTGGGTGAATCGAAGACGGGCCGCTAAAGGGTTGGGGATACTACAGCAACGGTTCACCGGGAGCGGGACAGGACCATGCGTGTTACCCATATACACCTGGAAGCCATCGAATACCAGACCGGGGGCGGCGTTTCCGTCAAGCGGTACGCCGAGCATCTTTCCCCGGACGAAGCCATTGAACCTGTAATCGACGCGCTCGATGCCCGCCTGGGCGCCCTGTTCGCGTCCGGTTACGAGTATCCCGGAAGGTATACCCGGTGGGACATGGGGTTCTTCGATCCGCCGATCCGGATCGAAACCCGGGAGAACGCCTTTCGTATCGAGGCCCTGAACGCCCGGGGCAGGGTGTTGCTGCCGGCGATCCTTGCGCAGGTCGAAAGTCTGCGGGCCACGCGTACCGTTGCCCTTCGCGAAGACCGCGTCTACGGCGAGGTGCATTCGCCCGGCGGATATTTCCCGGAAGAGCAGCGCAGCCGGCAACCCTCTGTTTTCTCGATCCTGCGGGGGATCATCGACCTCTTCTCTTGCCCGGACGAGCATCATCTCGGCCTCTACGGCGCCTTCGGCTACGACCTGGCCTTTCAGTTCGAACCCATGGACTACCGGCTGAGCCGTCCGGCGGACCAGCGCGACCTGGTGCTCTACCTGCCTGACCGGTTGGTGACGGTCGATCACAACCGCGAGGTGGCCGTCCGGTACGATTACGAATTCGATACGGGCGACCGGTCCACCCAGGGCCTGCCCAGGGAAGGCGCCGTCCAGTCCTACCGCGGAGGTCGCGCCGCGACCGGCAGAGAGTACGAGAAGGGCGAGTATGGGGATGTCGTGCGACAGGCGCACGAATACTTCAGGAAAGGCGATCTGTTCGAGGTCGTCCCCAGCCAGACCTTCTACGAGTCATGCCCGGACCCGCCTTCCGAGATCTTCCGCCGCCTCAGGGAACGGAATCCCGCGCCTTACGCCACGCTCATCAACCTGGGACAGCGGGAATACCTGGTCGGCGCTTCGCCCGAGATGTTCGTCCGGGGCGAAGGGATCCGCATCGAGACCTGTCCCATCGCCGGCACGGTCAGCCGGGGGAACGACGCGCTAAGCGACGCCGACCAGATTCTCAAGCTGCTGAGTTCGGAGAAAGGGGACTCGGAACTGACCATGTGCACGGACGTGGACAGGAACGACAAGTCACGGATCTGCGTGCCCGGAAGCGTCCGGGTCATCGGCCGGCGGCAGATCGAGATGTACTCGCGGGTCATTCACACGGTCGACCACGTGGAAGGCATTCTGCGGCCGGAGTATGATGCGCTGGACGCCTTTCTTGCGCACACCTGGGCGGTCACCGTGACCGGCGCGCCGAAAATCTGGGCCATGCGGTTCATTGAAGAAAACGAACGGTCCTACCGCTCGTGGTACGGAGGCGCGATCGGATTCCTCGGATTCGACGGAAACATGAACACGGGGCTTACCCTGAGGACCATACGCATCAAAGACGGGATCGCCGAAGTGAGGGCCGGGAGCACGCTGCTGATCGACTCCGATCCCGGGGACGAGGAGCGGGAGACGGAACTCAAGGCCATGGCATTCATCGACGCGATCCGGCGCCCCCGAGGATCGGGCGGGGATTCGCAGCATACCGGTTCCGCGGAAAACTCGGGTGCGGGGAAACGGGTGTTTCTGGTCGACTACGAGGATTCTTTCGTGCATACGCTGGCCAACTACCTGCGCCAGACCGGCGCCGACGTCATGACGGTCCGGACGGGCATCTCGCGGTCCAGGCTGACGGAACTCATGGACGCCTACGCCCCGGACCTGGTCTTTCTGTCGCCCGGTCCCGGCCAACCGTCGGATTTCGACGTGGCGCTGGCCATCGACGCGGCGCTGGAACGGACGCTGCCCATCTTCGGCGTCTGCCTGGGGCTGCAGGGTATCGTCGAGTACTTCGGCGGCACCCTGGGCGTGCTGCCCTATCCCATGCACGGGAAGGCGTCGCGCGTGACTGTCCTGGCCGGGCAGGCCGGGCAGGCCGGGCAGGCCGGGCAGGCCGGGACACTGTTCGAAGGGTTCCCCCGGTCATTCACGGTAGGCCGATACCACTCGCTGTACGCCGACCGCGATCGGCTGCCGCCGGAACTTTCGGTCACGGCGGAGACCGAGGACGGCGTCGTCATGGCCATCGAACATCGCACGATGCCCGTGGCGGCGGTGCAGTTCCATCCCGAATCCATCATGACGCTCAAGGACGGGATCGGCATACGTCTCATCGACAACGTCTTCAGGAAACTGGTTAAAGAGGCCGATGCGGTGGACGCGAGCCGGGAGGGCGGACCATGAACCAACCCACGAACCGGTCCATGAACCGGCCCATGAACCGGCGCGAAGTCATCCTGACGGGCATCAAGCCGACGGGCAGTCCGCACCTCGGCAACTACATCGGCGCCATCCGGCCCGCGCTGGAACTCGCGCGGCGGTCGCCCGAAGCACATGCCATGTATTTCCTGGCGGACTACCACGCCCTGACGCTCGTGAAGGACCCCGTGCGCTTCAGGGACCTGTGCCACGAACTCGCCGCGACCTGGATCGCCTGCGGGCTGGATCCCGAACGCCAGGTCTTCTACCGCCAGTCGGACGTGCCCGAGGTGTTCGAGCTGTCATGGATCCTGTCCTGTTCGACGTCGAAGGGCCTGATGAACCGCGCCCACGCGTACAAGGCGCAGGTGGACCGACACACGCGAGTCCACACGCGAGGCGGCGGGGGCGCGGACACCAGAGGCGGCGGGGGCACGGACGGTGGGGACGCCCGGGACGCTAACGCCGGGGACGCCGGGGACGCGGACGCCGGGGTGAACATGGGGTTGTATTCCTATCCCATACTCATGGCGGCGGACATCCTGCTGTTCCAGACGAAGTATGTGCCGGTGGGGCGGGACCAGGAACAGCACATCGAGATCGCCCGGGACATCGCCGCGCGTTTCAACCGGAGCTTCGGCGACGTGCTCACCCTGCCGCTGTACCTGTCCGATCCTACAACGGCCGAGATTCCCGGCACGGACGGCAGAAAGATGAGCAAGGCCTATAACAACACCATACCGCTTTTCGGGTCGCGCGAACAGTTGCGCAGGGCCATATTCGGGATCAAGACGGATTCGAGTCCGCCCGGCGCGCCCAAGGACCCCGGGACGTCGCTCGTATTCCAGATCTTCAGGCAGTTCGCGGACGGGGACCGGACCGAGACGATGCGAAGCCGGCTGGTGCAGGGCCGGATCACCTGGAAAGCGGCCAAAGAAGAGTTGTTCGATCTCATCGATGGTTTACTGGAACGCCCCAGGGCGGTTTACGAGGAGTTGATGGCCGACCGGTCCCGCATCGACCGCTTGCTGGAAGCGGGCGCCTGCAACGCGCGGGAACTGGCCCGCCCGACCATGGAGATCGTGCGGCAGGCGGTGGGGCGATAGCGGCGTTCGTCCCCGCGACCGGGTTTCAAGCTACGCGAAGGAGACGGGGTTACATGATACAGCAAGCGATTGCGAAGGCGATTGAAGGGGCCTCGCTGACCGAAGCGGAAGCCGTGGAGGTCATGAACGGGATCATGTCGGGGGACGCCACGCCGGCGCAGATCGGCGCGTTCCTCGTCGCCTTCCGGCTGAAGGGCGAGACGATCGAGGAGGTCACCGGGTTCGCCAGGGTCATGCGCGCCAGGGCCACGCGGATCGACTGCAAGGCCTATCCCATCGTGGATACCTGCGGCACGGGCGGCGACGGAAAGCATACGTTCAACATCTCGACGGCGGCGGCTTTCGTCGCCGCGGCCGCGGGCGCGTTCATCGCCAAGCACGGCGGCCGCGCGGCTTCCAGCAAGGCGGGCAGCGCCGACGTGCTGACGGCCCTGGGCGTCAATATCGAATTGCCTCCGGAAAAGGTATCCGCCTGCATCGACGAGATCGGCATCGGGTTCATGTTCGCCCCGGCCCTCCACTCGGCCATGCGGTTCGCGAGCGGTCCGCGCCGGGAGCTCGGTGTGCGGACGGTGCTCAACCTGCTGGGACCGCTGACCAATCCGGCCGGGACCACGGCCCAGGTCATGGGCGTATACGACGCGGGCGTCATCCAGACCGCCGCCCACGTGCTGAACAACCTGGGGGCGGAGCACGCTTTCGTGGTGCACAGCGCGGACGGGCTGGACGAGTTCACTACCACGGCGCCGACCCACGTGGCGGAGGCCCGGGACGGCGTCGTGAGGACCTATGACGTCGCGCCGGAAGATTTCGGCCTGCCGCGGGCGTCCATCGAGGACCTCAGAGGGGGCGAGGCGGAAGAGAACGCGGAGATCATCCGGTCCGTACTGGCCGGGGAGTCCGGCCCCCGACGGGACATCGTCCTGCTTAACGCCGCGGCGGCGATCGTGGCCGGCGGCGCCGCGGAGGACTTCGAAGAGGGTATCGAAAAGGCGGCCCGGGCTATCGACACCGGCGGGGCGCGGGAGAAACTCGACGCGCTGGTCCGCATGACCGGCGAATGACCCCCCGGACCGCGTGCGCCGAACCCCGCGCGTCGGCCCCGGGCAACGGGATGGGAAAGACACAAGAGCCATGAATATCCTGGATCGGATCGTAGCGCATAAGATCGAAGAGGTCGAAGACCGGAAGCGGCGCGTGCCCCTGCCCGTGCCCCCGCCCGAAGGCGAGCCCGTTCGCCGCCGCGACATCCGCCCCTTCGACCGTGCGCTGAAACAGGGCGACGGCATCGGGGTCATCGCCGAATTCAAGAAGGCCTCGCCGTCGAGAGGCGCGATCCGTCCCGACGCGGCGCCCGCGGAGATCGGGCCGGTCTACGCGGCCCACGGCGCTTCGGCCATATCGGTGTTGACGGACCGGCGGTTCTTCCAGGGCAGCGACGAGGACCTGGCGGTACTCCGGCGGTGCGTTCCCGTGCCCGTGCTGCGCAAGGAGTTCATCGTGGACGAGTACCAGGTCCACGAGACCGCGGCGCTGGGCGCGGACGCCATGCTGCTCATCGCGGCCATCCTGGACGACGCCCGCCTTGCGGACCTGCAGCGGACCGCGGCGGCCTGCGGCCTGCACTGCCTGGTGGAAGTGCACGACGAGAGGGAACTGGACCGGGCCCTGGCGGCGGGCAGCCGCATTATCGGCATCAACAACCGGGACCTGACGGACTTCACCGTTTCGCTGGATACGTCTTTGCGTCTCCGTCCGCGCATCCCCGGGGGCATCGTGACCGTCAGCGAGAGCGGGATCCATGGGCGCGCGGACGTCCTTCGGCTGCAGGAGGCGGGATTCGATGCCGTACTCGTGGGCGAGTCCCTGATGGGGGCTGAGGAGATCGGCGGACAACTTGACGCCCTGCTGGGCCGGTCCGCCGCGAAGGCACAGCAGGGGATCCGAGGTGGAACGGCTACCCCGGGGGCAGGGCCATGAATACGGTCAGGATCAAGATCTGCGGCATCACGAACGAGGCGGACGCCGCGGCGGCGGTTCGCGCGGGCGCGGACGCGCTCGGGTTCATTTTCTATGGGGGCAGTCCCCGCTGCGTGGCGCCGGAACGGGCCGCGGAAATCGTGGCCGGACTGCCGCCCTTTGTCGTCCCGGTGGGCGTGTTCGTAAACGCGGCGGCCGACGACGTGGACGGTATCTGCGAGGCCGCGGGCATCCGGGTCGTGCAGCTCCACGGCGACGAACCGCCGGGTTTCTGCGAAGCAATGAAGCGACCGGTCATCAAGGCCTTCCGCGTCAGGGACGCATCGTGGAAATCCGATGCGGCGGCCTATCCTGTCGACGCGGTACTGCTCGATACGTTCGCCGAAGACCGGTACGGCGGCACGGGAACCACCTTCGACTGGCGGTTCGTGGAAGACAGTCCCCACCGCGTCATCCTGAGCGGTGGGCTGAATCCGGACAACGTGGCCGAGGCCGTGCGCAGCGTTCGGCCCTACGGCGTGGATACGGGCAGCGGCGTGGAGCGGGAACCGGGCCGCAAGGACCACGGCAAGATCGGGGCTTTCGTGGAGGCGGCGAGGCGGCCTTTATGATCTCTACGCATGAAAACGGGCCCATCGGCCCCGCCATATCGGGATCGACCCGCGTGGTCGGCGTATGCGGGCAGGGCATCGGTTATACGCTTTCGCCAGCCATGCACAACGCGGCCTTTCGCCATTGCGGACTGGACTACGTGTATGTAACCTTCGAAATCGCAGCCACCGAAGTGCGGCGGGCTGTCGACGGCATCCGGGGACTGGGGCTGGCGGGGGTCAACGTGACCAAGCCGCTCAAGACGGACGTGCTGCCCTACCTGGACGAGGTGTCCGAAGAGGCACGCAGGATCGGTTCGGTCAACACCATCTCGAACCGATCGGGCCGTCTCGCCGGCACGTCGACGGACGGCGCCGGACTGTTGCGGGCGCTCGGGGAAGAAGGCGTTGCCGTCGCGGGTTCGAGGATGTTGATCCTGGGTGCGGGCGGCGCGGCCCGGGCGGCCTGCGCCATGGCCCGCGGACAGGGGGCCGCATCGATTACCATTGCCGCGCGCAACACGGACCGGGCCCGGGACACGGCTTCGGTGGGTGGCGCGGAGGCGATCACACTGTCGCCATCAGATCTCGGAGCCGCGGTCCGTGAGGTCGACCTGGTGATCAACGCGATCCCAGGGGATCTGTCGCTGGAAAGCGACTGGTTTACCAGCGGGCAGTTCGTCTACGACTCGCGTTACGACCAGGCGGAGACCGGACTGATGCGAATCGCCCGGTCACGGGGCGCGGCGACCTCGAACGGCATCGGCATGCTGCTGTTCCAGGGCGCGGCGTCTTTTGAAATCTGGACCGGCCGCGCGGCGCCGGTCGAAGTGATGAGGAGCGCGTTGGAGGAACAGCTAAGGCGCAGGAAGGCCCGGGAGGAGTAGGCATGTTGCGATACCTGACCGCAGGCGAATCACACGGACCGGCCATATCGGCAATCCTCGAAGGCCTGCCCGCGGGGCTGCCGGTGGCCGCGGAAGACATCGACCGGGACCTGAAACGGCGCCAGGGCGGCTACGGACGGGGCCGGAGAATGCAGATCGAGACCGATACGATCGAGATCCGGGGCGGCGTGCGCCACGGAAGAACCATGGGCGGACCGGTTTCTCTCGTCGTGCAGAACCGGGACTGGCAGAACTGGACAGACGTGATGGCGATCGAGGAGACCGACGGCCCGGTGAGGCGGCGGGTGACCCGGCCCCGCCCCGGCCACGCCGATCTCGCGGGCGGACTGAAGTACGACCGCCGCGATTTGCGGGACATCCTGGAACGGGCAAGCGCGCGGGAGACGACCATGCGCGTCGCGGTCGGCGCGATCGCGCGGTCCCTCCTCGGAGCCTTCGGGATACGCGTGCTCAGCCACGTGGTGCGGATCGGCCAGGTGGACGCGGACGTGAGCGGCCTGTCGAACGATGAAATCATCGAACGGGCCGAAGCCTCGCCCGTACGCTGCGCCGACGAAGACGCCGCGCAGAAGATGATCGAGGAGATCGACCGGGCAAAGTCCCTCAAGGACACGATCGGCGGGGTCTTCGAGGTCAAGGTGCTGAACGCGCCGCCCGGCCTCGGCAGCCACGTGCAGTGGGACCGCAAGCTCGACGGCCGCCTGGCCCAGGCCGTCATGAGCATCCAGGCCGTGAAGGGCGTGGAGATCGGGCTGGGCTTCGGCGTGACCCGGGTCCTCGGTTCCGAGGTCCACGACGAGATCTTCTACGAAGGCGGACGGTTCTACCGCGAAACGAACCGGGCCGGCGGCGTCGAGGGCGGCATGACCGAAGGCGAGGAAATCGTCGTCCGCGGCGCGCTCAAGCCCATCGCGACGCTCATGCGTACGATCATGTCGGTGGACATCGAGACCAAGGAAGCGTTCGATTCCGCCAAGGAGCGGTCGGACGTGTGCACCGTGCCCGCCGCCGGCGTGATCGGTGAAGCGGTGGTGGCCTTCGTCGTCGCCGATGCCATGCAGGAGAAATTCGGGGGCGCCAGCCTGGAGGAGATGCAGCGCAACTCGCATGGCTAAATGGACCCGGAGGCGCGTTACTAGCGATGGAAGAGGCAAGGACCAAAGGCGG
>VXWP01000119.1 GCA_009835325.1 Gemmatimonadota bacterium
ATTATGGACGAGACGGAGTTCGTGTGCGAGGTGGATGGTCTCGGTCAAAATGGTCATAGCGGTAGTACCCGGGAGTATCCGTTAGGCGGTCCAGGCGGAAAAAGGGACGGTTACGACCCGCGTCCGGGGCTCGGACCAGAAAAGTGGCGATGTGCGTGATTTGAGGAAAGCAGTTTCTGGCAGAACAACGCGCCAGATATAATAAAATAAATCGAATTGTTAATTAATTTAACCCGTATTATTCGATTTTTCAAGATATTGCTTGACACAGCCTAAGTGTCACCGACATAAGTAAATAGAAAGCCATGCACACGTGTTGCAGTTCGTTTTGCACCGCAGTGTGCATAGAAACCGGGTCTTACTCAAAGCCGGGTTCTATACAGTATACAGAAACCAGGCAGAAGGCGCATACGGTTGTCGAAGTGCGAGCGTGATTATGGATAAACACAGGAGAGGGGAGTTAACGGACCGGTTCGTGTCCGTGGTGGACCAGCTGAATCGCCTGATGTCCGGCGGGAACTGGGTCAGGCTGCGGATACTGGATCTGAACGTCCATCACGTCAACACGCTTCAGGTGTTGAATCAGAACGGACCGCTGCGTATGAGCACGATTGCCGATCACCTGGGCAGCACGCAGTCTCACGCCACGAACGTCGTCAAAAAACTGGTCGATCGGAAGTACCTGAACAGAAAATCGGATCCGGATGATCGAAGAGTCGTAATCTGTGAAATCACGGCTATGGGCAAGCTGATTGCAGACCGGTACATGGAACTCGTCACGCAACGCGCGACCAGCATGGCCGAGGTGTGGGACGAAGAGCAATTGGAATCCGTCGTCGCGTGTCTGGAATTGTTCTGCCGTGATGGAGCGGCGTCGCGGGACCGGAGCGGTTCCGGTTCGGGCTAAATCACGCAGCGGGGAACAATCACGTAGCGGGAAACAATCACGCAGCGGGAAACCTGGATCGCTGACTCGAAAAACCGGTTCCTGCCCTACCGTGCCAACCGCTAAACCACCTCCCCCGCCAGGGTCGTCACCGCTTCGACCAGCGTGTCCAGCTCGGCATCGCTGGTGTAGAACGCCACCGAAATCCGCACGCCGGTCGGTTCGTTGATGTAGGTGCCCCGCTGGGTGATTTGCCAGCGGTTCCGGAGTGCCTCGGAGACTTCATTACCCGCTATGCCCTCGATGGCGAAAGCGACGATGCCGGACTGGGTATCGGCGTGGCGCGAGCTGATGACCCGCACGCCGGGTACGGCGTCGAAGCGCGTGCGCAGCGATTCCGCTTTGCGGCCGGCCTCCTCCGCGATGGCCTGGGGTCCCCCGATGCCGTCCATGAAATCGAGACTGGCGCGGAGACCCTGGTAGAGCAGGCTCGACGGCGTCCCGGTCTCGTACTGGCGGGCCGTGCCATCGGGCGTGTGCGGTCGGCGAAGCGGCTTCAGTACCTGCTGCGCGTCTTTGCGGACAAAGAGAAACCCGGTGCCCATGGGCGCGAGCATCCACTTGTAGCAGTTGGTGGCGTAGAAATTGCAGCCCATGTCATGCAGGTCCACCGGCAACTGCCCGACGGCCTGGCAGCCATCCCAGAGCGTGAGAATGCCGCGCTCCTGCGCGAGCGCGCAGATCTCCCGGGCGGGCAACCGGGTCCCGGTATCCGTAGTGACGTGGCTGAAGCAGAACAGCCGGGTCCGCGGGGTGAGGGTATCTTCCAGCCGATCTAAAAAAACTTCCTTGTCCTGGTCGATCTCGACCACCTTGACGATCGCCCCCACCCGGTCCGCCAGGCCCTCGGCGGCCTGCAGGGGTACCGGGTGTTCTTCATTGGTGATGATCACCTCGTCGCCCGGCTGCCAGCTTAACCCACCGAGCACCATGCCGTACCCCTCGCCGGTGCTCATCGTCAACGCGATTTCCCCGGCATCGGCCCCGAAGAATTCGGCGATCCTGGCCGGCATTTCCGATGCCGCCTGTTCCACCTTCGTGTACAAGTCGGCAGGACCCACACTGCCGCTGAGCATCTGCTGATAGCCATCGGCCATCGCCTGATTCACACAGACCGGCGACTGGCCGATTCCTCCGGTGTTCAGGTAGACGCCGAACTGCAGCCCCGGCATCTGGTCTCGGATCTGTGCAACGTCCATGGGCTTTCCTCTCATGGAGATTTCTCTCATGGGCTTTCTCTTATGGGCTTTCCACTTCTCCTTATTCCGCGAGGTGTCTACGGAAGAAGCCAACGGTGAGGTTCCACGCCTGCGCCGCCGCCGTCTCGTTGTACCGGGGTGTGGAGTTGTTGTGGAAACCGTGAAGCGTCCCCTCGAACATGCGCATCTCGTACGCCACGCCGTTCGCTTTGAGTGCTTCCTCGTACTCCGGCCACATGGCGTTGATGCGCCGGTCGGTCCCCGCGTAGATGATCATCAGGGCCGCCTCGATCTTCGGCACGTCCTCGCTCGCGGCCGTGGCGCCGTAGTACGGCACGCCGGCGTCCAGGTCGCTGCCGAGGGCCACCGCGAGGCGATTGGTCATGCCCCCGCCCCAGCAGAAACCCGTGGCACCGAGCCGGCCGTTCGAAAGGGCATGGTCCTTAAGAAACCGCGCGCTGTTGATCATGTCCTGGTCCAGCTTCTCCCGGTCGAGGCTCCGCTGCATGGTACGGCCGTCGTCATCGTTGCCGGGGTAGCCGCCGATGGGCGCCAGGCCGTCCGGGGCCAGCGCGAGGAACCCGGCCACGGCCGCGCGCCGCGCCACGTCCTCGATGTAGGGGTTCAGTCCCCGATTCTCGTGGAAGATTATGACGGCGGGAAAGGGGCCGTCACCGGTGGGCTGCACGAGGTAGCCTCGCATGGTCCCCGACGTGCCGCCCGGCGACGGGTACTCGACGTAAGTACCCTTGATCCGCCGGTCGGTGAAGGAGATCGTCTGGGCCTCGGCGTAGCGGGGCAGGAGCGCCTGCGCCATCGAGAGCGCGGAGACGCCGCCGATCGTGATCGCGGCGGCGCGACTGAGGAACGTGCGCCGGTCGATATAGCCGTGACAGTATTCGTCATACAGTTCGAAAACACGCGGGTCGATGTTTTCTTGAGGTGGTTTTTCTTCGGGTGGACTTTCATGGGGTGGCATGGGTTTTCGCTCCTTCGGGGTGGCGGATGCTGAATTGATCGTGCAGGCCGGGTTGATGTCAGTGGTCGTGCTTGCTTTCACCGGGCGTTGGTCTGTTATCCGGTGTGTGCACACTTGCATGCAGGCGAGCAGTTCCGGCGAATGTGTACGACAACGAAATGTGCGAGTCGTCAGATCGTCAGGTATTTGATGAGCAGGGTTAAACTAGGTGTGAAAGCACCTGGCGTCAATCCAAAGTCCGGGCATGATCCAGGAACAGGCAGGACGTTTTGTGATCCCCGTTGTCAGTTTAATTAAGATAACACGAGATTGAGGAACGAAATGCTGACTATAGCGACTAGAAGGATCACCGATTCGATCTACAGCCCAGTCGAAGAAAGATCCAGGGAGCTGATCGCCGAAGAGTTGGCGCTTCCGGGCCTGCGCAATGCTCGAAAGCAAACGCAAACCGGGTCTGTGGATACGGCCTGCTGAACTAAGTGATAGGATGGATAATGAACAAACCAGTATCGAATAGAGCACCTGAAGAATCCGCATTGTCCCAGGCTGAGATCCAGCATTTAATGAAACAGGTTGGCGATGATTTGTATTTCGGTGCAGATAACATCCGGGTAAGACTAGGCCGAATTGAAGAGAAATTCAAAAACACCGCAACAAAAGAAGATATCGCCAATATAAAGATATGGGTATTGGTCGGTGCTGGGACCGCCGGGCTGTCGTTGCTTGGGGCAGCGGGAGCGGTTGTGGTTGGTCTGATGAACTACTTCAAGTGAAGTTGCCCGGATTTCGCGTGTGGTTTGAAACCTGGGAGTCAAACGATGACCGTAATGTCCCGCGATAACTAGGCCTTCGGCGCACAAGTCATAACCGCCGTAGGAATACTCGTTATCACCATCCTGACTTTCGTCAACCAGGCCCACAGCGAATCCCGATACGAGATCAGGACCGAGTTGGTCGCAATACGGCCTGAGGTCCGGGATACAAACACCCGGCTCGCACGTGTTGAGGGTAATCTACGTGTGCCGGATACAGAGTAGGATGGAATGATGGAGGTGGGGGGAATCGAACCCCCGTCCGGAAGTGCCTAAGCGGGAACGTCTACATGCGTAGCCTGTTTTTTGGTCTCGTTCCGGAGAACTCCAGCAGGCAGGATTTAACCGGAACCAGCCTCAGTGGAGTCTCGCCTGGCGCCCTGAGGCGCGACGCCCGGCCAGCCTGCTTTATCGTCGCTTTTGACCATCCCGCAGGCGGGGCTGATCAAAAACGGGTTGCGCTAACTGTTGTTAGGCAGCCATTGCATACGAAGGTTCGTCTGCAGTTAATTTTGTTCCCAATGGTTTAACGAGGTTATCGGGGACCTCGGCACGCGATTCCCACCGCATCCACTCCCGTCGAATCCTTTCACCCCCATGTCAAAGAAGGTAGGACATTTGCCCTTCCCTGTCAAATCTACCCGTGCCAGAAGGCGCGGGTGCGACCGGGAGAGGGCAGTGCACCGCCAGGGAATCGAACCCCGAACCCACTGATTAAGAGTCAGTTGCTCTGCCAATTGAGCTAGCGGTGCATCCATGAGCGCGGAAGGAATCGAACCTTCGACCCACAGATTAAAAGTCTGTTGCTCTGCCAACTGAGCTACGCGCCCTCGCAGGCGAAGCAAGATAAGCGGTTTCGTCCCGAAGGTCAACCAAATTGCGGTATATCCGCGCAATCTCTAAATACGGCAAACCCGCGAAGCCCTACAGGAAAATGGTCGCGTCCCGGTGCGATCCGACGGAGACGATTTTAACGTCGGTCTTCACCAGTTCCGAAACCCGTTCGATATAGGCCCGGGCTTTAACGGGAAGATCGCTCCAGGTCCGGATGTGCCCCGTGGGCCGGTCCCAGCCCTCAATTTCCTCGTAGACGGGTTCGCACCGGGCGAGGACGTTCGCGTCGCTGGGGAGGTGGGGGATCACGTCGCCGTTCAGCCGGTAGCCCACGCACAGCCGCAGCGTCTGGAGACTGTCCAGCGTGTCGAGCCGGGCGAGCGCCAGGCTGTCGATGCCGTTCACCATGACGGCGTATCGAACGACCATGGCGTCGAACCAGCCGCAACGCCGAGGGCGGCCCGTCGTGGCGCCGAACTCTCCCGCCATGCGACGGAACTCGTCGCCCCAACGGGAGGGAAACTCCGTGGGGAAGGGCCCGTTCCCTACCCGGGTGGTGTAGGCCTTGGCCACGCCGATGACCTCGTCGATGCGCGTGGGACCGACGCCGGCCCCCATGCAGGCGGCGCCCGTGGTCGTGTTGGAGGACGTGACGTAGGGGTAGGTCCCATGGTCCACGTCCAGCAGCGTGCCCTGGCTGCCCTCGAAGAGGATCTCCTTGCCTTCGTCAATGGCGTCGTTCAGATATTCCGACGTATTGATCACGTATGGACCGATCTGCCGGGCGAAAGCCAGGTATTCCTCGATGATCCGGTCCGCGTCGAGCGCTTCGGCCTGATAGATAG
Organism: Gemmatimonadota bacterium; assembly: GCA_009835325.1. NCBI lineage: Bacteria > Pseudomonadati > Gemmatimonadota > Gemmatimonadota bacterium. The sequence goes on from VXWP01000119.1 coordinate 5,616, forward strand.
CAGCGAGGATCCTGTTTACCTCATCGATATTTCGCTGCAGCTTCTCCTTCAGCACGCCGTGGTCGTGCAGGTCGACGATGCGTATGCCCTTGCGGGCGGCCTTGTCCGCGTAGGCCGGTCCGATGCCCCGGCCCGTGGTGCCGATGCGCTCTTCTTCCTGCCTCTGCTCCTCGCCGACCCGGTCGATCAGCTTGTGATACGGCATGATGAGATGGGCGTTATGGCTGATGAACAGGCGTCCCTCCACGTCGATTCCGTGCGATCCGAGCATCTCGATCTCTTCCATCAGCGCTTCGGGATCGATCACGGTGCCGTTGCCGATGACGCAGGCCTTTTCCGGTCGGAGAATACCCACGGGAATCAGGTGGAGGATATACTCCTGGTCTTCGATCTGGACGGTATGGCCGGCGTTGGCGCCGCCCTGGAACCGCACGACGATGTCGGCCTGCTCACTCAGAAAATCGACGATCTTGCCCTTGCCCTCGTCGCCCCAGGCTGCGCCTACGAGAATGCGAACGGCCATTTTTGCTTCCATCTCCCTCGTATATACCGGGCTGGCCGGTCCTGCTTTGAAATCGGGGCCGAGTCCCGGGTCCACAAACAACAAAAGGGCGAGTCATAAGACCCGCCCTCGAGACCGTTAGATCTTACAGTTCATTTTATGTGGTATAGACGCGGAAGGTCAAGAAAAAACGGCCTAAAAACTAGACAATGTCCATCGCCGGAACACCATTGGCGTGACGCCCGTGTACCGCCCGTGCACCGCCAGAGCTTCATCCGCGCACCGCCGACACGGGGCCGCATAGATCGGTTGACAATCGAGGGGTAAGTGGTACTAATGCATGAATGACTGAAAGCGTTCTGGAGCGAAGGACGCGAAAGACCAGTTTCAAGTAGCGGCCCGAAGCGAGGACGCGCTTTCCCCGGTTCAAAAAAGAGAGGGAGCGAGACCTGCCATGTATTCATGCATCAACGGTGCGACGACCATGCCCTATACGCTCGAGCAGGATCTGGAAGCCGCAGGGAAGGCGGGGTTCGACGCCGTGGAGATCTGGTCCAGGAAACTCGATGCGTACCTGGAAACCCACGATATCGCCGAGTTGAGGGCGTGCCTGGATGCGCACGGGCTGCGCGCGGCCTCGCTGTGTCCCTACGGATTGGTGGGGTTCTCCGACAATCGGGAACAGCTTCAGGCCATCGAACGCGCGGCTAAGGTGGCCGCGGCCATCGACTGTCCGGTCCTCCTCGTCTGCGCCGACGCGCCGCCGGACGGCATGGACCGGGATGAGGCCTACGACATAATGGCCGCCACGGTCCGCGATTACGCCGTGCGTACCTCCGCCCACGGCGTCAAGATCGCCATCGAGCCCCTCGGGCGGCATCCCTTCATTCCGGGGCCTCGCGAGGCCCTGGAGGTGATCGAACGGACCGGACACGACAGCCTGGGGCTGATGGTGGACTTCTTCCACTACTACAAGTCGGGCGTCCCGCTCGACGACATTCGGGCTATCCCCACAGAACTTCTGCTGATCGTCCACGTCGACGACTGCGAGGACCTGCCGCCGGCCGACCTGACCGACCAGCATCGTGTCTACATGGGCGAAGGCGTGCTTCCCCTGAAGGACGTGATGGGCGTATTGCGGGAGAAAGGCTATGCGGGCGCCCTGTCCGTCGAGATTTTCCGAGAGGAATACTGGGAGAAAGACCCGGTGGAGATTTCCGTCGCGGCGAAAGCGGCGTACGACCGGATGATGGCCGGCTGAGGGCGGGATCGACGGCGGGGCCGCCTCGACTGGCCCTCACCGATCCCTAATGGACCTACTGCCCCAGGGACTTCCGATACCGCAGGTTCAGGGTCTTCGGATGGGCGGCGCGCGCCTCGTCGAGGCGGCCGACCGGCGTGGTGTGGGGGGCGTTCCGGACCAGCTCCGGGTCGTTTTCCGCTTCTTCTGCAATGGCCGTCATGGCGTCGATGAACCGATCGATGGACTCCTTGCTCTCGGTCTCGGTGGGTTCGACCATGGCCGCCTCGGGCACGATGAGCGGGAAGTAGATTGTAGGTGCGTAGAAACCGTAGTCGAGCAGGCGCTTGGCGACGTCCAGCATCCGGACGCCGTGCGCGCGGAACCGGGTACCGGAGGCCACGAACTCGTGCTGGCAGGGCACTTCGGCCGGAATGGGCGTCTCCTTCTGCGTGCCGTGGACGAGGACGGTGCGGGGGTAGCTTTTCTCAAGGCGCCGCATGATGTAGTTGGCGTTCAGGATGGCGTTTTCGCTCACCTGGCGTAGCCCGTCGGGACCGTTGGCCCGGATATAGGCGTAGGCCCGGACCATCATCCCGAAGCTGCCGCCGAATCCCCTGACGCGGCCGATGGAATCGGGCCGGTCGTAGTCCAAACGGTACATATCGCCGTCCTTCACCGGCACGGGCGTCGGCAGGAACCGGACCAGGTCGCTCCGTACGCCCACGGGTCCCGCGCCCGGACCGCCGCCCCCGTGGGGCGTGGAAAAGGTCTTGTGCAGGTTGAAGTGGACGACGTCGAACCCCATGTCGCCGGGCCGGGTGATGCCGAGCACCGCGTTGAGGTTCGCCCCGTCCATGTAGAGCAGGGCCCCCGCGTCGTGGACGATGTCCGCGATGGTGCGTATCTCCGATTCGAAGAGCCCCAGCGTATTCGGATTGGTGAGCATGAAGGCGGCCGTCTCTTCGTCGATCAGCTCCGCCAGCCGGCCGGTGTCCACGAGCCCGTGGGCATTGGTCGGGATCTGCACCGTTTCGTAGCCCACCAGGGTGACGCTGGCCGGGTTGGTGCCGTGGGCCGAATCGGGGATGATGACCTTGCGCCGGGCATGTCCGCGCGCTTCGTGATAGGCCCGCATGATCATCAGGCCGGTCAGTTCGCCGTGGGCCCCCGCCGCGGGCTGCAGCGTGACCCCTTCCAGACCGGCGATTTCGGCGAGGTCCCTCGAGAGTTCGAACATCAACTGAAGACCGCCCTGGCAGGTCTCATCCTGCTGCATGGGGTGCAGTCGTGCGAATCCAGGCAGGGCCGCCATGTCCTCGTTGACTTTCGGGTTGTGCTTGATGGTGCACGAACCCAGGGGATACATGGCCCGGTCCGGATGGTAGTTCAAGGTGGACAGCCGGGTATAGTGGCGGACGACGTCGACCTCGCTGACTTCGGGCAGACCGGGCGGCGTGCTTCGGAGGTCCGCTTCGGGCAGGTAGGACGAAAGCGGCTTGACGGGCACGTCCGGCGCGGGCAGCGAGACCCCTCTTCGTCCGGGGGAGCTCAGTTCGAATACAAGCGGCTCAGACAATGTACATCCTCTCCATACTCAACTGAATCGCCCCAGCGCTTCGACCAGCCGGTCGATCTGGGCGCATGTCCGCCGCTCCGTCACCGCGATCAGCAGGCCGTCTTCGATTCCCAGTGACGGGAAGCGTCCCAGGTCGATGCCTGCCAGCAACCCATCGCCCGCGAGCCGGGTCACGATGTCGCCGGGGTCGGCCGGCGTCCGTACCACGAATTCCTTGAAGAACGGCCGGTCGAAGGCGAGTTCGTAGCCCTGCAGGTCCGCGATGCGCGCCGCCGCGTAGTGGCTCTTGTGGAGGCACAGTTCCGCGACCTGATTCAACCCCTCTTTCCCGATCAACGACAGGTAGATGGTCGCCATCAGGGCGTTGAGCTGCTGGCTGGTGCAGATGTTCGACGTGGCCTTGTCCCGCCGGATATGCTGTTCGCGGGCCTGCAGCGTCAGGACGAAACCCCGCCGATCCTCCTGGTCGACGGTCTGCCCCGCGATGCGTCCGGGCATGCGCCGGACGAAGCGGTCCCGTGCCGCGAAAAAACCCAGGGCCGGTCCGCCGTAACTCACCTGGTTGCCCATGGACTGCCCCTCCCCCACGGCGATGTCCGCGCCGTAGGCGCCCGGAGACTCGATGACCCCGAGGGAGATCGGGTCCACGGCCATGACCAGGAGGGCGCCCGCGCCGTGCACGACCCGTTCCAGGTCGCGCATTGATTCCAGGCAGCCGAAGAAGTTGGGATGCTGGACGATCACGCAGGCCGTGTCGTCCGTCAGGGCTGTCGCCAGCAAATCGGGGTCCAGCACGCCGTTCGGGCAGGGCAGCGTCTCCACCTCGATGCCCGGCCCGTAGGCGTAGGTACGGACCGTCTCGACGTAATGGGGGTGCACGCTGCCTGCGAGAATCACGCGGTCGCGCCCCGTGGCCGACCGGGCCAGCATGGCCGCTTCCGCCGTCGCCGAAGCGCCGTCGTACATGGAGGCGTTGGCCACCTCCAGGCCCGTCAGCTCGCAGATCATCGTCTGGAACTCGTAGATGCCCTGGAGCGTGCCCTGGCTTACTTCCGGCTGGTAGGGCGTGTAGGAAGTCAGGAATTCCGAGCGGCCAGCCAGGTGGCCGATGGCGCTGGGAACGAAGTGATCGTAC